>NZ_JBHTKV010000016.1:0-81106 GCF_042678465.1 Oceanobacillus caeni
GTTGAGCTAACCGCTACTTCTGTCTTCACGGCTCGGGACTTTCACCCTAGAGATTGCACCCATGCCGGGCGCACAAAAGAAACGACTTCACATGGTGAAGTCGTTTCTCGTATTACTGATGATCCGGATTTCCATAAAGCTCTTCTAATGGTTTTGTAATAATTTTACTAATATCATTAATTAAAAGATTTAGTTGTTGTTCATCTTCCATTAGTTTAGAAATATCACTATGTTGTTGTACTTCTTCTACAACTGTGCGAGCTTGTTCTACTTCTTCTTCCGTTATATCTAATCCTTGCATTTGTTTTTCTTGTAATTGCATTTGTGTATCGCGAAAACGTTCAAATAATTGTTTTGCTTGTGGATTACTCATTACTGCTTCAAAGGAATTTTTTAAATGATTAAATTCCTCACTTTCTCGAATTGCTTTCTCCAAATCGTACGCACTATCATGAATATTAGCCAAAAACGTACCCTCCTAGATTTTTATTCTTATCCACTATATCAAACGTGATTTCCCATGTATACCCATAAGTCATTATTTAATTTCAATGAATCACCACTACCATGTTAAAATGGATATATATGATAGAAAAGAGGAATTACATGTATATGAATGATCTAAAGAAAATATTCCCATCTTTATGCTATAAAGATGAAGGAGTTAATATTCCAGAAAAATATAGTTGGTTTATAACAGATGATCATAAAATAATTGGGATTGATAAAAAGGAACTAACCCATAAAGATGAAGAAATATTATCGGCTTTTCTTACACCATACCATATTTTTATTCCTCAACCTACAGAATTAGAACAAATTTGGAATCAACGAATTCATACTAATACTAATAATGAATATGTTAATACATTTCGTTTTGTTTATTTTTCTACAAAGAACACTCCAATGGAACCAAAACTATTTAAAGAAGCAATACATAATTTCTATACAAACCCTGTAGCAATCATGTGGGAAAACGATCATCAAGGGGTTATCATCGAAGAAAAACCTAACATTTCGGATGAATCGATATCCTATGAACAAATGATTGACGTATTAATGAGCGATTTATATATAAACATACGCTTTTGCATCGGACCATATATGAATAAGTTGGAAAGATTAAATGATTTTTATACAACTTTTATAAAGGAAGCTAATATTGCATTTCACTATACAGACCAATCAGTTGTTACGTATGTTGATGCGATTCCCTATCTTCTGATCCACCAAGCAGAAAAGGAATTTTTACAAAAAACGAAAGATATGATATTAGGCGAATTGACAAATGATCAAGATCTACTCCATTCCATTAAGGTATTTATTCTAAGTAATCAAAATGTAACTACTGCTGCAAAAAAACTACATTTACATCGCAATAGCTTACAATATCGATTAGATAAATTTATTGATAAAACCGGTATAGATGTTAGACAATTCAGTGGTGCAATGGCTGTATATTTAGCGATATTGTCCATGGTGCACAAGAAATAGTCTATTCTTTGTGCACGTCTACCATTTTCAGAATTCTCCATAAACCATACAATATAATTAACCGCTTACACCAAATTGGAGGTAATAAAAATGGCTGAATTAAGATTAGAACATATACAAAAAAAATATGATAAAGAAGTAGTTGCAGTAAAGGACTTCAATCTACATATCAAAGACAAAGAATTTATCGTCTTCGTAGGTCCTTCTGGTTGTGGTAAATCTACTACACTACGTATGGTTGCTGGATTGGAAGAAATTTCAGGTGGAGATTTTTATATTGATGGTAAACGTATGAACGATGTTGCTCCTAAAGATCGTGATATCGCGATGGTATTCCAAAACTATGCTCTTTATCCACATATGTCTGTATTTGATAATATGGCGTTTGGATTAAAACTACGTAAATTTAGCAAAGAGGAAATTAACAAACGTGTGAATAATGCGGCCAAAATTTTAGGCCTTGAAGCTTATTTAGACCGTAAACCAAAGGCCCTTTCAGGTGGTCAACGTCAACGTGTTGCTCTTGGTCGTGCAATAGTAAGAGATGCAAAAGTATTCTTAATGGACGAGCCTTTATCAAACCTAGATGCAAAACTTCGTGTTCAAATGCGTGCTGAAATTCAAAAACTACACCAAAGATTACAAACAACTACCATTTATGTAACACATGATCAAACAGAAGCGATGACAATGGCTACACGGCTTGTAGTTATGAAAGATGGAATAATCCAACAAATCGGTTCACCAAAAGAAGTTTATGATCTTCCTGAAAATGTATTTGTTGCCGGATTTATTGGGTCGCCCGCAATGAACTTCTTTCATGGTAAAATAACAGACGGTTATTTTGAAATAGGAGACGTTAAAATAAAAGTTCCAGAAGGTAGAATGAAATCGTTACGTGAACAAGGATATACAAATAAAGACGTTATTTTAGGTATGCGTCCAGAAGATATCCATGACGAGCCGGCATTCATCGCTGCCTCTCCTGAAACAAAACTCAATGTAAAAATTGATGTATCAGAACTAATGGGGGCTGAATCCTATCTATATTCTTCCGTAGCTGGCCAAGAATTTGTTGCCCGAGTAGATTCACGTTCCAATATCAATGGTGGAGATCAAATTGATTTGGCATTTGATATGAACCGTGTACATTTCTTTGATGCAGAAACAGAAAGCCGTATTAAATAAGTTTTAATCAAAAATCGAGTACATGGTGCTCGATTTTTTGACGCCCCTCTAAAAAGAGGAAAGCCTTTGCTTTCCTCTTATGCCATTTCTATATTAAATTTATTGTCCACCATTTAGTTGTTGTTGAGCTGTGTGTACTAGACGTTTTGTAATTTCTCCACCAACAGAACCGTTAGCACGAGAAGTAGTGTCTGCACCTAAGTTCACACCAAATTCAGATGCGATTTCAACCTTCATTTGGTTTAGAGCTTGCTCAACCCCAGGAACTAATAATTGGTTAGAATTGTTGCTTGCCATTTTTATCTCACCTCCTTGTTTGTTGTATTTCTATTGTCTGTTATTTTTATAAATCCTATTACAAAAAAACATTGGTAAAATGTAGATATAATTCCAATTCAACAGCTACTACAAAAAATAAACGCTTGGAGTAAACTTTCTATTACTCCAAGCGTTTGCTATTCATTATTTAGGATGTGTCATTTCTTCCGGTTTTACAAATTCATCAAATTCTTCCGCTGTCAGCAATCCTAATTTAACAGCGGTTTCTTTTAATGTTGAGTTTTCATTAAATGCTGTTTTAGCAATTTTTGCTGCATTTTCATATCCAATATGTGGATTTAATGCAGTTACTAGCATTAAGGAATCATTTAAATTCTTTTCAATTTGTTCATGGTTTGGTTCGATTCCTTGAGCACAACGCTCATCAAAAGAAAGAATACTATCGGCTAGTAATTGACAAGATTGTAAGAAGTTATAAGCAATAACTGGTTTGAATACATTTAATTCAAAGTTACCTTGGCTTGCTGCAAAGCCAATTGTAGCATCATTACCCATTACTTGTGCAGACACCATTGTAACTGCTTCACTTTGAGTTGGATTAACTTTACCAGGCATTATCGAGCTTCCTGGTTCATTCGCTGGTATGGTAATTTCCCCAATTCCGCAACGTGGGCCACTTGCTAACCACCGGACATCATTAGCAATCTTCATCATGTCCGCAGCAAGACCTTTTAGTGCACCATGAGCATATACAGATTCGTCATGACTGGTTAAAGAATGAAACTTGTTTGGCGCGGAAACAAATGTTTTTCCAGTAAATTCACTAATCGCCTGACATACACGTTCTGAGAATTCAGGATGTGCATTTAGGCCTGTACCAACTGCTGTTCCCCCAATTGCTAATTCTTTAATATGCTCAACACTTTCCTTAATCATCATTTCTGATTTTTCAAGCATACGATGCCATCCACTAATTTCTTGTCCTAATGTTAGTGGTGTAGCATCTTGAAGGTGAGTTCGTCCAATTTTTACGATATCAGAAAACGCATCGATTTTTCCTTTAAGTGTATTTTTTAATGTTTTCACAGCAGGAAGTACTTCATCTTCTAATTTTAATACGAAAGCAACATGCATAGCTGTTGGGTATGTATCATTAGAACTTTGTGATTTATTTACATCATCATTAGGATGAAGGATTAAATCGCTACCATTTTCTAATAGCCATTTATTTCCAACATGTGCGATTACTTCATTGACATTCATATTCGATTGTGTACCACTGCCAGTTTGCCAAACTACTAATGGGAAATGGTCATCTATTTTCCCTTCAATAATTTGATCTGCTGCATAGGCAATAGCTTCGGCCTTTTTACTATCTAATAAACCTAGATCACTATTAGCTTTTGCCGCACTTTTCTTCAAAATCGCAAATGCACGAACAACTTCTTTTGGCATTAATTCATTTCCAATAGGAAAGTTTTGTTTACTACGTTGTGTTTGTGCACCCCAGAATTTGTCTGCTGGTACATTAATTTCCCCTAATGTATCTCTTTCAACACGGTATTCCATCCTGTAATTCCTCCCCTATGTTACTTTTACTATCAACTATATTGTAACAAATTTCATAACAAATAAGGTACTAAATATACTAGGTTTAAGGTAATTTTATAAAGAAGTTGGATAAAAAACTACAAAAAGCCCCACCAATAATGGCGAGGCTTCCTATTTTTCTACTCCCAAACGTAGTCCATATACACTTGGCTATATTTTAAAAATTCATCTTTATTATCTGTCTCAATCGAATAATGGATCTTGTCCAATATTTTTTGTTTATTCCAGTTAAAGCAAATCTCATCCAACATTAACTGTGCATTTAAACCAAACTCATAAGGGATTTCTTTTCTTGCATAAAGTTCCGTACCTGCATAGCGACGAAAGTTGTATATTACTTTTTGTTGTTTCAAGAGAACTCCCCCTTAACCTTTTTAATATTATAATAATTTTTTAGAAAAATCTCAACACTTATTTTTACAAATACATGATGACTTTTGATTCATAATAAGTAAGGTATTTATTTCATTCCCTGTAATCATAATAATTAAACTTCTTACATATCCTGTCTTTTCTTTAGACTATGAAATTTACATATGAGAGAATTTAGGTAACAACATAGCGGAGGAAATAAGATGAATTACGCAGATAACTTAAAGCAGGCTGAAAAAGGAGCATGGATAAGCATAATAGCTTATATCACTCTTTCTATTATAAAATTGCTTATTGCTTATGTTGGTGACTCTGATGCCTTACGTGCTGATGGATTAAATAATGCAACAGATGTTATCGCATCAATAGCCGTCTTAGTTGGATTGAAAATTTCCCGTAAACCACCTGATAACGATCATCCATATGGTCATTACCGGGTCGAAACGATTGCCTCCTTATTTGCAGCTTTTATTATGGCGTTTATAGGGATACAGGTTATTTTCGATACATTCCAAAAAGTCATTTCTAATAAAGTGTCGGAGGCTCCCAATTTATTAACTGCTTGGACAGCTCTAGGTGCGGCTATTGTTATGTTTTTTGTTTACCAGTTCAATGTTAAACTTGCTAAGAAAATAGAAAGTAGCTCATTGAATGCAGCCGCACAAGATAATAAATCAGATGCTCTAGTAAGTATTGGAGCATTTGTAGGAATTATCGGTGCGCAATTTGGACTATTCTGGCTTGACCCGCTTGCAGGCTTTGTTGTGGGAATCATCATTTGTAAAACAGCTTTGGATATTTTCAGGGAAGCAACCCTCACTCTGACAGATGGTTTTGAAGAGGATAGATTAAAAGAGATTCAAGCAAGTATTGAAAAAGTGAAGGAAGTAAAAGAAGTGATTGATGTGAAAGGGAGAATCCACGGAAATCAATCACTTTTAGATGTAACCATATTAGTTGATCCCAATTTAAATGTCATTCAAAGCCATCGCATAACCGAAGATATTGAAAATTACTTGTATGACCAACATAAAATAACTTATGTGCATATCCATATCGAACCATACTGTAAATAGGCTGTTCAAAATAACAGCCTATTTAACTATTCATGTATAATTGACACTAGTTTTCTTAATCCATCTAATAATCTTGGGGATGGTCTACAAAATAGTGATTCCTCTAAAACATGAATCTTTTTATTTTTTATTGCTGGCATCTCACTCCATCCCGGTCTTTTGATCACCAATTCCGGGCGCATTTTTTCCTCTTTCACCCCCACCCATACCATACAAATATGGTCTGGATTTCGTTCTTTTACATCATCCCAATCTGTCTGAACACTTGCGACTTTTTCTGATGAGAAAATATTCTCTCCACCAGCTATTTCACTAATTTCAGACAGCCAGTTCAATCCACCTGGAGTAAATATTGGTTTAGGCCACCATTCCCAGTATAATTTAGTTTTTTTCTCATTTGATTGAAATTTATTTCTAATCCCTTCTATATCACCTAAGAATTGTTTAGCCTTTTCTTCACCTAAGTCGCTAAACCCTAGTGCTTCCCCCACTGTTTGAATGTCCTTTGCAATCTCTTGGAGTGAATTTGGATTTAAAATAATATATGGTATCTTTCTTTCATCCAATGCTTTAATGTTCTTCTCCATACCAGGCACACTTAAAGAAGCAAGTACAAGATCGGGTTTCATATCCTCCACCTTATCCATATCTATAGAGAGGTCTGGACCAACCTTTGGTAAATTTTGAATAGATGCTGGCCAGTCCGAATAATTATCCACCCCTACTAAAACTTTAGTTAATCCTAAATAGGCTACAATCTCTGTGTTACTCGGACAAATCGATACAACTCGCATAAAATTTCTCCTCTCATTTTTAACTTTATAAAGAAACGTCCAGAAAATGCTAGGTCTAAAAATCTGCATTTTCTGGACGTTGAATAGATATATTATTTAGCAGTAAGAAAAGAGTAAACTTTCTTCCTGTAGCGAATGTTAAGCTTTCTAATCTTGATCTGTTATGATAAGTGGACCATCTTTTGTAATGACAATTGTATGTTCATACTGTGCAGAACGGCCTTTATCAACTGTTCTTGCTGTCCAACCGTTCGAATCCATCTTACTTCTCCAATCACCTTCGTTAATCATTGGCTCGATTGTAATAACCATTCCTTCTTTTAGGCGCATTCCTTTATTTGGCAAACCAAAATGTGGGATGTGTGGATCTTCGTGAAGGGTAGGGCCAATTCCATGCCCAGTAAAGTCACGGACAACTGAAAAACCTTCAGCTTCTGCAAAAGTTTGGATAGCATGACCAATATCACCAATGCGATTTCCAACTTGTGCCTGCTCAATTCCTTTATAAAGGGATTCTTTTGTTACAGCCATTAAGTGTTTCCCTTTTTCATCTACGTTTCCAACTGCATATGTCCAAGCTGAATCTGCCAATCCCCCATCTATATTCACTACCATATCAATGGTTACGATATCTCCATCTTTCAGTTTCTCATTTCGGGGAAAACCATGACATATTTCATCGTTTATGGAGGCACATGTTGCATATTCATAGCCATTATATCCCTTTTGCTCAGGAGTTGCTCCATTCTTAGTTAGAAAATCTTCGACAAAAGCATCAATCTCCATTGTTGTAATACCAGGTCTAATCATTTTTGCTATTTCTTTATGTGTTTTAACAAGCAAATCGCCTGCCGCTTGCATCTTCTCAATTTCACGTTTACTTTTACGAGTAATCAACTATCTTCTTCCTTTCTTTTGGCAGATTGGAAAATATATAAAATTTTTCTCCTGCATAAGTACAACTAAGATACTTCTTAGCTTCTTACTTCTATATAAAAGCTATACCTAACTAATTATCGATACCACATAAATTTTATCATAAAGTTAAACTTCTTGCAGATTTTATGGATTTACTTTAGTGACCGACTTCCATCAATGGGGGGTTCCTTCATCCCCCACTGATAGTTAGTCGCACTTACCGAACTTCCTACCTACCTTTTTTGTCCCTCAGAAGCTTGAAAATGCAGTGGGTTACCCACTGCATTTTTTCTTAATATACGCATCCTCCTGTATAGGAAGTACCAATAATAATTAGAAGGATAAATAGAACGACTAACAGCGCAAAGCCTGAGCCGAAACCTCCAAAAAATTCTTTACTCATAACTTTCCCTCCCTCTTTTAAAGGCTAATTTACTATATTCAATTAGAATTCAAAATGGGAAGGGATTTTTAGAAAACTTAGGATTTATCAAGTATTTGGGCGAACACCTAAGTCACATTATACACCTAATAATGTTTATAATCAGAGATAATCTGTAATATTATATAATTTCCCATTGATCACACCTTCATCATTTAAAATATCAATTAATACACTAGCTACGTCAACGGGACTGTTTAATTGGTTTTCCGCTTTTAATTTTCGATAACGTTCCACATCTAAAAAAGCACCTTTATCCATCGACCGAATAGTTTCCTGCATTTGTGTATCCATAACTCCTGGATTAAATGCAATTACTTTGTTTCCTGTGTTCAATTCCTCCTGTTCCAGGGCAACGGTTTCTGTATACAGATTAATACCTGCTTTCGTAGAACAATACGTACTCCATCCAAAAATTGGTCGTTTCCCTGCTCCTGATGTAACTTCGACAGCTATAGCTTGTACATGCTCATGCTTATTTGCTTCGTTTAGGAAGGAATTCGTTATTAACATAGGAGCTATCATATTCACATGGATGTGATTAACTAGATCTTCTTTTTTGATATTCATTGCTTGATCCATCGGTTCGACAGCAGCAGCATTATTAATTAGAAAGACTTCCGTTAATTCCGGTATGAAAACGAAATCTTTTAATTGTTCAAAAGTGTCATCTACTTCGTCAGGGTCGCTTAAATTACAACTAAAATGCTTATAAATTTGATTATTCTCTTCCGCTATTTTTGGTAATTTATGATTATTCGTTCTTGATATTCCTATAACGTGAACACCAGATTCTAAAAATAACTTTGCTAGACCTTCTCCTAACCCTCTTGAAACACCAGTAATGATGGCGAATTTCGTCACTATTACTCCCCCTGTTCCTCATTTTATTCTTTTGATTTAACGTTATCCCAATAGTAAACTAATGTTTCCATTCCCTTTTCCAAACTATCCATAGGAAAGCTTTCATTTGGGGAATGTAATCGATCTTCAGGTGTACCAAACCCTAATAATACAATTGGAATTTGATAAATAGCTTCTATCCATTCTACAACTGGAATCGAACCACCCATGCGAATATAGACGGTTTCTTTACCAAAAGCTTTTGTATAACTTTCAGCCGCCTTTTTAATTAAAGGATGTGTTGGTTCTACTTTATATGCCTTAGCTGATAATTTTTCTTTTTTCACTTCTACTACAACACCTTTTGGCGCTACACGATGGACATGTTGTTCCAATAAGTATTGAATGTTTTCTGGATCTTGCCCTGGAACTAATCGACACGTAATTTTTGCAGTAGCTGATGAAGGGATGATTGTCTTGGTCCCTTCTCCCTGATACCCGCCATATATCCCATTTAATTCCAAAGTCGGTCGTCCCATTGTATGCTCTTTTGGAGAATATCCTTTTTCCGAAACTGTTTCCGGAATTCCTGTCGCCTTCACAAAGTCTTCACTCGGCACCTCAGCAATTAGTTTCCTTTCTTCATCCGTCAATGGCTCAACACCATCATAAAAACCATCAATCGTAATGACTTCCTCTTCATTTTTCATTGTGGATAAAATATGACTTAAAGCCATTATAGGGTTTCTTACTGCACCACCGTACATACCTGAATGAAGATCATGATTCGGTCCCGTTACCGTAATTTCAATACCAGTAAACCCTTTTAATCCGTATAAAATGGTTGGTTGATTTTTCGCTACCATTCCAGAATCTGAAATAACGGCAAAATCGGCTTGGAATTGTTCTTTTTTGCTTTGTAAAATTTCATATAAATTCTTACTACCAATTTCTTCTTCCCCTTCAATACAAACTTTCACGTTAATTGGAAGCCTTCCCTCTGTATTCATATATGCCTCAAATACGGCTAGATGCATAAATACTTGTCCCTTATCATCACTTGACCCTCGCGCATACAGTCTTCCATCTCTTATCTCTGGTTTAAAAGGATCACTATCCCATTTGTCAATTGGATCTACCGGTTGCACATCGTAATGTCCGTAAAACAGTACAGTAGGTGCAGTTGAACCAGCTCCATTATATTCTGCATAAACAATCGGATGTCCGTTCGTTTGCTGCTTTTCAACTTTTTCAAATCGTATATCATTCAAATATGTAACAAGGAAATCACAAGCTTTATTTACATCATCTCTATATTTACTGTCTGTACTAATACTAGGAATGGATAAGAACTCATTCAATTTAGATATTAATTCCTCTTGATGTTCTTTCAAATACTTTAACGCCTTTTCACTCATCTTTTTTCCCTCCGCATAAACGTTTTCATTCATTTTAGCATATTTTTAAAAAAATAAAAAAAGAAGCAAGCAACCATCATTAGTTGCTTGCAAGAAGTTTTATTTACCTTTTATTCTGTGGGAATAGGCGTTCAATCATATTACCAAATTGGTCAAAGAATCCTTCCACTGGTTTACCACGGTCAACATCATTCGAATAATTATTTGCTAAATTAAAGAAATCTGGGTTTGTGGAGACGTAAACATTGTCTATATCGTTGTCAACTGAACGAACAATATCTGATATTTCTTTTTTGACATGATCTGATAATTGATCATCAAACATGTCATTATCATTGTTATTAACATTATTGTTGTTAATATTGTTATTGTTGTTGTTACCGTTATTGTTGTTATTGTTGTCTGTATCTAATTCCGCAGCAACATATGCGTTATTATCCGTGGTTAATACATAGACATTATCAATTTCTTTTACTTTCTTAGAAATTTGATTTGCTGCTTCTTTGGATACTTCATAACGAGTATTGTTATTGTTACGAACGCCATCATTTCGGTCCCCAACATTACGAACGCCGTCATTTCGATCTGCGACATTACGGAAACCATCGTTTCGATCTCCTACTCGATTTCCATTGTCATTATTAAATATATCATTATTGGTTAAATATCGATTATCACGGTTTTGGAAACGATCTGCATCGCGTTCTAATGTGTAGTTACGAACGTTGGTCATTCCGTCACCAGTGTTATTCCTGTTTTGATCCATATTACCAGGAGCGGCTCCTTGATCCCCCGCTTGACATCCCACTAAAGCCATTGTTACAACAACTGCGCCAGATAAGAGCTTTTTCTTCAAATTTGTTTCCTCCTTTTGATTATGAATCAGTCATAGTATGATTCCTAAGGAGAACAATATTCGATAAATGTTGATACTATTTCTGGTAATCCAACCATAAACTAAAATACACATGTTACCTTAACAATGGGCATGATAGTAGTAACCCTGAATGTTAAGGAGGGGTAAAATGGTGCCTGATTATGACAAAGCCTTATATTATACGCTTTGGGGACAATGGGATGATTTACTTGTATTGATGGTACGAACAAAAGATGATATGCTTTCCAAAAAGATCCAGCATTTTCTGCATTCTTACCGATATTCCCTTGATCAGCAGAAGGTAATGGAATCCCATGACAACCTTCTTTATTATATAGACCATGCAATGAAACAAACACCTACTATGACGATGGAAGTATAGAAAAGCGGAGCGACTTTCACCTCAAGGGTATAAGTGCGACTAAGCCTCAGGTTTCACCATCGGCAAGTCTTCTTTATCGTGTCATGAGGTGAAGGATCTTGCTACGGCTTTAGCGCTGAAGCTGGAAAATTAAAAGGAAAAGCAATAATTTGCTTTTCCTTTCATGTTTATTCATTATTTCCGTTCTTTCCTTTTTGATTACTCGGATGATTTTCATCCTTCCAATTGGCCTGATCATTATCCTTTTTATTTTGACTTGGATGTTGATCGCTATTCTTTTTTATATTATTACCGTTAGAATTAATCTCGCCATTTTTACCTTTTAATTCACTTGGATGTGGGTCTTCCTTTGAATCTTCATCAGTTGGTATATTTTCTTCCTCATTGGTTTCCGTATGTTCTTCAACTTCAGATTCCTGGGGTGGATTAGGGGTATTAACTTCCTCGTTCGTTTCATCGTTGATGTCATCGTTCATTTCAACATTTTCATCATTTTCCATTTCTTCTTCATGATCTTCCTGTGGTTCCTCTTCATTTACTATCTCTTCTTCATCTGTTTTCTCTTCCGCATTATCTGTAGATTTAAAGAAAGTATCCATGATTTCTACTTCTGAAATATCAAGAAAATCCTCATTTTGAAGAGATTGAATAGATTCCGGTTCTTGGCCAATAATCAATTGTTTAGCCATCAGTTTATTCATTGACGTCTCTTGTTCGTTTGCCAAGTCACGAATATCTTTCGGAACATTAAAAGCAGCAAGATTCCAATCAGGTTTATTTTCCTCAAAATGGTTTTCAATTTCCTTTAAAATCTTTTGTTCATCATCTGTTTTTTCTTCATCCATATAACTTATTCCAACTAATATATTTTTCCCGTTGTTTATTAACCCATTTTCCTCACTTGTATTCATAATCATCTGAATGACTGTTTCCAAATTTTCGTTTAAATAATTCGTTAATTCTCCCATTATTTGTTCTGCATCATCATTCATAGCATGTATTTTTCGTACAGTATAATTTTCATCTACCTCTAATTCTATACTAGGGTTAATATCGACTGTAACATACGCATACGTTTTATCGTTTGGGGAAAAATAAAAGGGAAGAAAAAGACAAACCAGTACGATACATGCAACCGTTAATATTCTAGCTGGTAAATGCCTTTTATTATTTTTGGATAGGAAAAAAAACCTCTTTGGGTAAATTGGTTCAAATACAACCTCATCACCTATTTGTGCATCCTTTACGTAAACTTTCCCTTTTAAAAAAGCCCCATCTTTCGTCATTAAGATAGTATATTTTCGATGTCGTTCGAGTATAATTCCTTTTTTCACAGACCCACACCCTTAAGATAGTCCTTCAAATATATAAAATCTTCACTTAGAACAATAAAAATGGCCAAAATGAATTTTCGGTTACGTTCTAATGTTTTTTTACTTACATCCACCTGCTTGGAAAGCCCTTTAATCGGCAGTTTTTTCTTTTTCCAAACATATTCTCGCAAATCTTTATCCGCATATAAAATACGTGCCGTTCGAACAGCCGATTCTCTTGCATCATTATGTTTTGGAGAAACTTCTGTAAGCTCCATAAGACTTAATTTGTACTCTGAGAGCTTTTTCTTAAATTCTTCAATTTCATCCCTTAACATGGCCGCATTTTCTTTTTCTTGATAATGCTCCTTAGCAATACGGATTTCGGTAGGGTTTTCCAATTGATCATCATCAAAATCCTCATCAATAGAAACTGTTTTAACGCCCTTTTGACTGTAACGAATATAATCAATCACTTTCCGTTTGATGACAATGCTCGCGAAATTCAAAAATGAACTACCTTTTTCAATCGAATAGGAAAAAATCGCATCATTAAAAGCTGTTAATCCTATACTGAATTCATCATCGTGCTGGGGATTGATATATCGTTTACAAACATCCGAAACACATTTTGCTACAAATGGTTGATACGTTTTTAACAGATAATTGTGTACTTCTGTATCTCCATTTTGCGCAGAAATAATCAACTGCTCAAGGGGTTTTTCTTGTACTGTTTTATTAATCATTAAACAGGAGCACCCCCTGATAATATATTTTTCGTAGTATACAGAAACTTTTTGGGTGTGGTTTCATACTATTATTATTTATTTGATTTACTAGAGAAACTAACATTTTCATTCCACCATTTTCTAATTCGTGTCACGACATTTTTCGATCCACTTCGACATACCCTATCGTATCGCAACCAATGTAGAGAAGCTATCTCAAAAACATTACATTTTATTTAAATATCCATGACCATTTATTTCATTGTGGTGATAAAGAAGACTTCCAACAGTGGGGGGCCTTTATCCCCCACTAATGAATAATTGAATCGGTACAAACAATCCAACTTTACCGTGTGATTTATCATCTAAAGTCGCAAAAATAACTCCAATTACCTCTCCATTCCGATTTAAGACAGGACTTCCACTATTTCCGCGATAGACAGGGGCGTTAATCATCACCACGTTTTCTTCCCAATCCTTTAACATGGTAGTGCCAACAATGTGTCCTTCATTAGCGATTCCATTAAATCGTAATGGATTTCCAATAAACTGTATTTCTTCTTCCTGAGCAAAGGAAGTATCTGATAAGGTTAAATATGGTAAGTCTTCTCCTTCAACTTTTAACAAAGCCATATCAATGGAAGGATATGCCGTTACTATTTCTGCTTCAAAAAGACCATTATCTGGAAAGGCCACTACGATTTCATCTTTATTTTCGATGACGTGATGATTCGTTAATATAAGCCCATCACTTGAAATAGCAAACCCAGTCCCCTTACTATTTTCAGATTCTACAACTACTACTGCCTTTTTGTATTGTTGAATATCTTCATCCTTAGACAAAGTTGCTGATGTCTTTAAAAAGTCGATTGCAAGGATGGAAAACGTTTCAGGAATCGTAGAAAACAGACTAAAAGCCATCATAACTGCAATTAGCCAAAACGCCCATTTCGGAAATGGGCGTTTTGGTGACTTGTGCTTTCTCATTTTCTCTCTTTCTAAAGCTTTTCTTCGTTCTTCTTGGACCAGTTCATACAACTCGTCATCATCGATTTCTTCATATAAATCTTCATCCATAATATCTGTTTTATCATTAATTTTTTTATCCATATATCACCTCGAGCAATATACGTTCATTCGTTTAAAAATGGTTCTTCCATATCTATTTTCATTATACCACATGTTATTTTTTAATTCTGTTAGACGTTAATTAATATTATCAAGATAAAATTGTTACGACTTTCTCACAAAATCTGATATTATTTTATTAAAGAAATGGAGTTGATCAAAATGCATCTTGATGAAATGTTAGAATTTAATAGGAAATTCGTTGAAAGCAAAGAATACGAAGCATACACAACGGATACATATCCTAATAAAAAGATGGTTATTTTCACCTGTATGGAATCAAGGCTGATTGAATTATTACAACGCTCCTTGAATATTCAAAATGGTGATGTAAAAATGGTGAAAAATGCTGGTGCCATCATCCGAAAACCTTTTGATAGTATTATGAAGAGTATTTTAGTTGCAATCTATAATTTAAAAGCTGATGAAGTAGTTGTAATTGGCCATCATGATTGTGGGATGTCGCATGTAAATGTTGATGCTTTAACAGATAATATGATAGAACGTGGAATTAAACAAGAGACGATTGACACACTAAAGCACTCAGGAATTGATTTTGATGATGAATTCCATGGATTTAATACAGTTGAAGAATCTGTAGAACAGAGTGTAGAAATAATACGTAACCACCCACTTTTACCTAAAGGAATTAAAGTTCACGGACTTGTAATCGATCCAGGTACCGGGAAAGTGGATGTAGTTACTAGAGAAGACTAATAAGAGAATTAATAAGTAAAAACAAAAAAACTATCGCAAAATGTTTGCGATAGTTTTTTTGTTTTTTACATAAAATGCTTCCCTCCTCCGCATACTATACCAATGAAGCTTCACGACGTGGAGGGCATGCGAATGAGAAAAAATCGGTTTATGAAAAAAGATAATATTTTTCCAATCACCGTTAAAGATCTAGAAGAATTATTAAATAGTAAATTTGAAAACAACCCAGACCTTTCTATTTCTAAATTTGAAAATAAGGGTAAAAAAGCGCTAATTTTCTATATTGATTACCAGGTTCAGGGAAACATGATGGAGGAATATTTATTAACGCCCCTTCTTGAGAAAGATATGAAATGGAATAATTCTACTATTTTAAACGAAATTCCTTTAAGCAATGGAAAAACACTCCAATCACTTGATGAGATACTGACGGATTTATTAATTGGTGGGGTATTTATCTATGTAGAAGGAGAAGATAGTGTTATTGGCTATCTTTTATTAAAAAAAGAAAAACGTTCTTTAGAACAGTCGGAAACGGAATCGGTTGTATTAGGACCTAAAATTGGCTTTACAGAGTCACTGGTTACGAACTTGAATATTGTTCGGTGGACGATAAGATCGAAAGACTTAGTTCTCGAAAGTTTCTTGGTTGGGGAACTAGAACCACGCGAAGTACGACTCATTTACCTGAAGTCTGTGGCTAATGAAACAGATATTAATACGATGAAACAAAGAATAAGTGAGTTGGAAATAGATGTAGTAGATGATAGTTCCGTATTAATGCAATATTTAGAGGATTCAACTTCTACTATTTTTCCGCAGTTCCTGACAACAGAATTGCCAGATCGTTTTAGTTACAGCATTAATCGCGGAAGAATTGGTGTATTAGTTGAAAATAGTCCTACAGCTTTCATTGCACCAACGACATTTTTTAGTTTTTTTGAATCAACCGAAGATCTTTATATGCGTTGGAATATTGGAACTATTTTAAGAGCATTACGATTTATTTCATTTATTCTTTCTACGATTATGACACCATTATACGTAGCGGCAGTAACGTTTCATTATGAAATTATTCCTATACCATTGTTAATAAACTTAGGTCAATCAAGGGCAGGAGTACCGTTTACACCAATAGTTGAAGTTTTGATTTTAGAATTCATAATGGAATTACTCCGAGAATCTGGAGCACGACTCCCAACTAAAATTGGCCAAACCATTGGTATCGTTGGTGGTGTAGTTGTAGGGACAGCAGCTGTTGAAGCAGGAATTACAAGTAATGTTCTGATCATCTTTGTTGCTCTTAGTGCTTTAGCATCGTTTTCAGCACCCAATTATTTGATGGGTACAGCAGCTAGAGCCATACGATTCCCAATGATCATACTTGGTGGAGTTTTGGGGATGGTAGGACTGGCATTCGGACTTTGTTTCTTAGTCATTCACTTATTAAAGATAACGTCACTAGGCAGACCTTATTTATCCCCTGTTTATCCATTGAGATTTCAAGACTTTAATAAAGCACTTTTTCGCTTACCACCACAATTTGAAAATAAGCGATTTAAGTCATACCGTCCAAAAGAATTAATTCGCTATAGTCGAGAAAAAGCTAAACAGAAAAAGGATATTGATGAGTAGGTGGAACGATGGATATAAATATTAAAATTAAAGATAATTTACAAATACAAGCTTTTTATATTTTCTTCGTTGTTGTATCTATTCAAATCGGAGTTGGTTTAATTGGGTTTCCAAGGCTTGTTATCATGGAAACCCTTCAAGACTCATGGATCTCCATTCTTATAGCTTACGCTTATATTGTTTGTGTCCTTATTGCAATGATACTTATTCTCAAACAGTATGATAGTTCCGATATTTTTGGAATCCATGTAGACATTTTCGGAAAATGGGTTGGAAAATTAATAGGAATGGTATTCATCATACACTTTGCTATTTCTATGTTCTCTGTATTAATTACATATATTGAGATTGTTAGAGTGTTTATCTTCCCGAATGTTTCCATTTTTATATTGAGCTTTTTAATCCTTTGTTTAGTCATTTATAGCGTTCTTGGCGGGATTCGGATCATTGTGGGGGTTTGTACCGTTTTAGGTATTTATTCCAATTGGATTTTCCTTCCACTTATTCAACCGACATTACAAATGGATATAACCCACTTTCAACCATTATTTGAAACGCCATTACCTAACTTATTAGAAGGAGCAAAACTGAGTGGATATTCATTCCTAGGTTTTGAAATGGTATTAGTCCTATATCCATTCATAAAAAACAAAAAAAAGATTACGTTCCCTCTATTTCTAGCTACTAGTTGGACAACCATTATCACCTTATTTGTCACGATGGTCGTTATGGGATATTTAAGTTACCGTGAAATAAGTATCGAGCAATGGGTTTTACTTATTTTATATAAGCTTCAAACTTTTTCATTTATTGAAAGGTTTGACTTTATCATTGTAGCCAGCTGGTTGATCATTATTATCCCAAATATGATTATACTTATGTGGGGAATAACGTATGGGATGAAACGAATGTATAAAATACCTCAGAGATATACACTTTATATCGCTTCTCTCATCTCACTTGCAGCTAGCCCATTTTTTTATGAACATTTTTTAATACAAAAAGTTATTAACCTCTCAGCTCAATTGGGATTTTGGCTTGTGTATGTTTATCCATTCATCCTATTGCCTATCGTTCTAATAAAAAAACGACTCTTGGAAAATAGGAAGTGATTATCATGCGAAAAAAAATTCACATTGGTTTAATAGGGTTGTATTTAGTTTTCCTTGTTGGTTGTATTGAAAAAGAGGCAATTGAGGATCTCGCCATTATTACTGCACGTGGAATTGATGTGGCGGAAGATGACAAAATTGAAAAAACGGTTAATTTCATGCGATTTGATCCTCAAGCAGACAGCATATATGGCACCGTTTCAGGAGAGGGTAAAACGCTAAAAGGGGCAAGGGAAGTAATTGCAAGACAAGTTAGTTTTAAATTAAGAGAAGGTCAACTTAAAACGGAAATTTATGGAAAGGAAATTGCTAAAAGAGGGATAAGTCCATATATAATGGCTTCCGCACGGGATGCACTCACATCTGATACGATGAAACTTGCGGTTGCAGAAGAAACCGCAAAAGAAATATTTTATGCAGATTCCGAAGAAGCAGCCTTGATTGGAAGGTTTTTAGATGAATTACTTGGAAAAGAAGCAAAATCGGGAAATATTCCTTCCTCTTCCCTGCAATTTTCTTCACGAAGATCCGCAACAACGGGTCAGGATGGAGTATTACCTATCATTGGTTTAAAGGGTGAGGTACCCGCCCTAAAAGGAATGGGTGTTTTTCATAATGATCACCTAGCATTGGAAATATCTCTTAAAGAAGGGCTATTATTGAAGATGATAATAGATGGTGTAAAAAATACACCATTAGAAATGACTATACCGTCAAAACCTGTTGAAAAATATCTTGACAAATCTCCTCTAATCCAACACGACCATAGCATGGAGGAAGATGTTCCATTAAATTTCCTTATCATTAAGGGAAAGAGTAAGACAAAAATGAAAAGCATAAAAGATTTAACGTATCAAACGGATATCCATATGACAATAGATTTGTCAGAATTATACGAGGAGCTTAGAATAAACAAAAGAGAGGTTACAAAAGCGCTTGAAAAAGCATTAGAAAAACAGTTTAAAAAGGAATATGAGGAATTACTAAAAAAAACACAAGAAGTTAATGCCGATCCATTCGGATATGGTAAGATATATCGAATAAACAAAAGGGAAAAATTAATAACGGAAAATGAGTGGGATGAGAAATATCCAAGAATATCTGTGGACTTTAATGTAAAAGTAGATATTATGCATACCGGAACAATAGATTAAAATAATACATCCCTTGTTAGGCTTAACAAGGGATGTTTAGTCTAATTATTTTCTTACTTCCTTAATAATTTCAATAACTCGGTCACGTGCTTTTTCACTTTTAAACTCTTTCATCTGATCCATCATGACTGGTGCAACTTTTTTCAACTGGAGTAGTTCTTCCACTAACTTCTCTTCTGTCAATTCCTCTTCCTCTAACACTTGAGCATAGTTTTTATTTTTAAAAGACCTGGCATTCACAATTTGGTCTCCCCTACTAGCTGCTCTAGAGAGAGGAATAAGTAACATGGGAATCCGTAAAGCCAAAAATTCAAAAATAGCATTCGATCCAGCCCTTGATAAGACAAAATCTGTTGCAGCAAATATATCTTTTAATTCTTCATTAATATATTCAAATTGAACATACCCTTTTTCTTTAATCGAATGATCTACCTTCTCTTTTCCACATATATGAATAATTTGAAACGCATGTAAAAGCTTAGATAAACTATTCCTTACCGTTTCATTAATTTTCTGTGAACCGCCACTTCCCCCCATGATGAGAAGCACCGGTTTTTCTTTCGTCAATCCTGCAAATTTTAATCCATTCTCTCGATTTCCTTGGAAAAGTTCCTCGCGAATGACGGCCCCAACATGCTCTGATTTATCTTTTGGTAAATACTGCATCGTCTCCGGGAATGTGGCTAATACTTTTTTTGCAAATGGAATTGATAGTTTATTCGCTAATCCCGGAGTATAGTCAGACTCATGGATAATGGTGGGAACACCACGAAGCTTGGCAGCCGCTACAACTGGCACGGACACGAATCCACCTTTTGAAAAAATAACGGATGGCTTTCGCTTCCCAATAATTCGATAAGCTTGCATCGTTCCTTTGAGCACTTTAAAAGGATCCTTAATATTTTCTTTTGAAATATATCTTCTTAATTTTCCTGTTGAGATTGGGTGATAGGTTACACCTATTAATGACGTAATTAAATCACGTTCAATTCCGTTGTGTGATCCAATATAATCAATTTCCCAGCCCTTTTCCTGATAGTAAGGAATGAGAGCTAAATTTACAATGACATGTCCGGCCGTTCCACCACCAGTAAATAATATTCGTTTCGTATTCATTTATGTACTTCCTTTCTTTCCGTAAATATCTTATGAGTTATCATGATTCCTATGCCTTAAAATTACTTGTAGAAAAGGAATGCTATATTATGTGTGAAACATCTTCTATAAAGAAGACTTCCCATCGGTGGGAGTTTTACTGCCCGTTTAGGTGGGACAAAAGAAAAATTCGAGCTAAATAGCAATCAATTCTATTATAGCGCAAATTACAGTAGCAAGGGAAAATCATCTCGTTGTATGTATTCTTTTTTTTCATCCAAAAAATTGACCACAAATTGTTATACAATTTATAGTCAATTTATATTACGCTTTTGTTCTTAATGCATTGGAAAGAAGATCATTTGTAGTAGAAAAATAAATCCAAACACGTAAATAATCCAATGAACATCCTTTCCTTTACCCCTAACTAATTTCAGGATAGGATAAATAATAAATCCAACTGCTATTCCAGTTGCAATACTAGATGTAAAGGGCATCATTAGGATAACAGCAAATGCTGAAAAAGCTTCTTCAAATTCTTGCCAATTTATTTTTGCTAATCCACCCATCATAAAACTTCCAACGATAATCAATACAGGAGCTGTAATCGCCGGAACACCTGCAATTACTTTGATAATAGGAGTAAAGAAAATAGAAGAGATAAACAATATAGCAACAACTACAGAAGTAAGTCCAGTCCTTCCTCCAGCAGCAACACCAGAAGTAGATTCTACATAAGCTGTAGAAGGACTTGTTCCAAACATGGAACCAACCGTTGTTGCAGTGGCATCTGATAGCAATGCTTCTTTAGCATGCTTCATTTTTCCATTTTTCATATATCCTGCTTGTTCAGCTACACCTACCATCGTTCCAGTTGTATCAAACAGTGTAACTAATAAGAATGCAATAATTACAGTATAAAGACCATTCGCAAAGACACCGGCAATGTCTAAATCAAAGAATACAGGGGATGGCGGGGTTTCGATGACTCCCTCAAAGTGTAATTGCCCGGTAAAAAAGGCAATAATACCCGTAGCCACCATCCCAAAAAATAATGCGCCTTGGACTTTTAATGTATATAAAATTAAAGTAATGAATAATCCAACAATCGCTAAAATAACCATTGGATTTGTCAAATCTCCTAACCCAATCACATTTGCTTCATTTGCACTAATGATTCCCGCATTTTTTAATCCAACAAATGCAATAAATAAACCAATTCCAGACGTAATTCCGTATTTCAATGAATTAGGAATGGCGGAGATAATTGTCTCACGTAATTTAGTAAAAGTTAATATTAAAAAGAGTATTCCGGCTAAAAACACCGCTCCAAAAACAACTTGATAAGATAAACCTTGTGTTACCACAACACTAGTGAAGTATGCGTTTAATCCCATTCCCGGTGCTATCGCTATTGGATAATTGGCAAGTAATCCCATCATTAGTGTTCCAACAACTGCAGAGATAACAGTAGCCATAAATACTTGTTCAAACGGAACACCCGCAGCTGATAAAATAGATGGATTAACAATAATGATATACGCCATTGTTAAAAAAGTTGTAATTCCCGCAGTCACTTCTGTTCGGATATTTGTATTGTTTTGTTTTAGTTTAAAGAAATTTTCCATATCAAGCACCTATCTTTCCGAATAATAAAACCAACATTTTATATAATATTCGTTTTTAACATAAATTGCAATGGAAAAGCCCTTTTTAGTTTGCCAAAAAGAACAAAGGCGTAAGCGCCCGTTTAGCGACGTACGGACTGGACTGAGCCGTAGGAGATAAAGGAAACACGACGAACGAAGTGAGTCGATGTTGACTTATCGCACGGAGGTGAAGGAAGTCTCGCTAGTCGCTGGGCGCTGGAGCCGGACGTGGCTATTCCGCGAATTAGTTATTGAGTTATTTTTATAATTTCCTAAAGAACAGAAAAAAACCCTCGTATTAACCAATAAGTCAATACGAGGGTTTTCGTACATGATTAACCTTCCAACAATAATGTTTCAGGATCTTCTAGCATTTCTTTCACACGAACTAAGAAACTTACTGCTTCTTTTCCGTCTACAATTCGGTGATCATAAGAAAGAGCAAGATACATCATAGGACGAACTTCAATCGTGTCATCAGGCATTACCATCGCACGTTTTTGTATACTATGCATACCTAAAATCCCTACTTGTGGTGCATTTAAAATCGGTGTAGACATCATAGAGCCAAAGATTCCACCATTTGTAATAGAGAATGTACCACCTTGTAAATCACTTAATCCTAATTTATTATCTCGAGCTTTCTTACCAAGGTCAGCAATTTCCCTTTCAATTCCAGCAAATGATAATCGATCTGCATCACGAACAACTGGTACAACTAGGCCATCATTCGTAGAAACAGCAATACCGATATCGTAGAATTTTTTCACTACAAGTTCATTACCTTGAATTTCCGCATTTAATAATGGGAATTCTTTTAACGCTCCTACTACTGCTTTAGTAAAGAATGACATAAATCCAAGTTTTACACCGTGTTTTTCAACGAATTTATCTTTTCTTTCTTTTCTTAGATTCATAATTGCCGTCATATCTACTTCATTAAAAGTAGTTAACATTGCAGATTCTTGCTGTACAGAAACAAGATTCCTAGCGATTGTTTGGCGGCGTCTTGTCATTTTAATACGCTCTACTGGTTTATCAAATTCCTGTTTAGAAACTTGTGCTGGTGCATCTTTCTTCGCCACTGTTTCTTGTTTTGGAGCTGCACTAGCTTGTGCGGTTGCTTCAACGTCTTCTGGACGCACTCGACCTAGTGGATCACGTGCAGTCACCGCACTTAAATCAATATTTAATTCACGTGCACGTTTTCTAGCAGCAGGTGTAGCGATAACGTCTGCTTGATTACCTACTTCCGCTTGGACTTGTGGAGCAGCTTTTACCTCAGTAGCTGGTGCAGCCTTTGTTTCTTCTTTTTGAGGAGCTTCAGCTTTAGCCGGTGCGGCTCCTGCCGTTCCATTTTCGTCTAATTTAGCAATAACATCTCCAACTGCTACATCGTTACCTTCTTCTTGAAGAACCTCTGTAATTACCCCTGAAAAATCTGAGTTTACTTCAACGTTTACTTTATCAGTTTCAAGTTCTACAATAGGGTCTCCCTTTTCTATCTTATCCCCTACTTTTACAAGCCATTCTGCGATAGTACCTTCTGTAATTGATTCTGCGAGTTCTGGAATTTTAATTTCTTGCACTGGATTTTCCTCCTTCAGGGTTAATTGCTTGTTGTATAATTTGATTTTGTTCAAATTTATGCACGTTTGGAAGTCCTACAGCTGGTGCTGATCGATCCGGACGACCAATATAACGTATTTTTTGACCATCCTTTAATAACGGACGTACATAATCATCGACAAAGTCCCATGCTCCCATGTTTCTTGGTTCCTCTTGAACCCAAACAATTTCTTCTAGATTTGGAAGTTCATTAATAATCTCTTCTAATTCTTTCTGAGGGAATGGGTAAATTTGTTCAAGTCGAACGATACGTAACCAGTCGTAGTTTTCACTTGATCCATCCATTGTTTCTTCAATATCTACCATGATCTTACCGGTACCAATTAATAAACGTTTTGCATCTTTGCTTATTGCAAAGTTTGGCTGGTTTCTCAATGATTTAAATTTAACATCTGTAAATTCTGCTGCTTCAGATGCCATTCTTGGATTACGAATCATACTACTCTTAGGTGTCATAACAACTAACGGTCTCGCAACATCTTCCCCACCTAATTTAGCTTGTCGGCGTATTAAATGGAAGAATTGTGCAGATGATGTAGGATAAGCAATAATCCAGTTATTTTCTGCAGCCATTTGCAAAAATCTTTCTAGACGAGCACTAGAGTGTTCTGGTCCCTGACCTTCAAATCCATGCGGAAGTAACATTACTAGATTCGATTTATCTCCCCATTTTGCACGGGCAGAAGAAATAAATTGGTCAAACATTACTTGCGCCACATTGGCAAAGTCTCCAAATTGAGCTTCCCATATAACTAATGTCTCTGGAGAATGAATGCTATATCCATATTCGAATCCTAGTACAGCTACTTCAGAAAGTGGACTATTTCTAATTTCGAATGTTGCTTTAGCATCCTCAATTCCATGTAACGGACAATACTTTTCACCAGTTTCTACATCATAAAGCACCATATGACGATGGGCAAAGGTACCACGTTCGGTATCTTGACCAGTGATACGAATTGGAATTCCATCTTTTAGTATGGAAGCATATGCTAATGCTTCACCCGTTCCCCAATCCGCTTTATTTCCCTCTTCAAGGGCATCTTCACGACGTTTTAATATTCTTTCTGTTTTCTTAAATCCTTTAAAACCTTCAGGCCGTTTTAACAAATCTTTATTAAGTTTCCTCAATGATTCTAGTTCGACGCCAGTTTCAAATTTATTTAAACCGTTTCTTAAAACACTTGGCATTGGGGTCGGTTCTGAATCTACCGAGTCATTTTCAATCATACTATTATATATTTCGCGAAACTCTTGTTCTACTTTATCCGTAATCTGCTTTATGTCACCTTCATTAATATATCCGTTTTTTTCCAATGAGGCAGCATATACATACGTTACGGAAGGACGATTATCTATTTCTTTATAAAGTAAAGGTTGTGTCGTCCTTGGTTCATCCATTTCATTATGACCATAACGACGGTAACCTACTAAATCTATTAAAAAATCCTTTTTAAATTTTTTACGGTATTCATAGGCAATTTTAATTGCGGACATACAAGAAATAGGATCATCTGCATTGACGCGAATAATTGGAATCTCAAAACCTTTAGCCATATCGCTAGCATACCTAGTAGAACGGCCATCTTCTCGATCCGTTGTATAACCTAATAGGTTATTAGCTATAATATGAACAGTACCACCAGTATGATATCCAGGTAATCCGCTTAAGTTTAGTGTTTCCGCTACAACGCCTTCTCCGATAAATGCAGCATCTCCATGAATAAGTACACTAAATGCTTTATCAACATCACGTTTTGGATAGCCTGCTTTACTTCTATCATCTTGTGCAGCTCGAGCCAAACCTTCTACAATTGGATTTACAAACTCTAAGTGTGATGGATTATGAGCTAAAGTTACTCTTGTTGTGTGATCTCCATTTTTAACTATTCTTTGAGCGCCAAAGTGATACTTAACATCACCTGTCCATCCATAATTAATTTTCCTTGAGCTTTCATCAGAAGGTATTAATTCTTTATCTGATGAATGATGAAATTCAGAGAAAATCTTATCGATTGGTTTTCCAAGCACATGTGCAAGAACGGAAAGGCGTCCACGGTGTGCCATACCCATCATAATATCTTCTACATTATCTTGATTACCAAAATTAACTAGTTCATCTAACATTGGTACCATCATTTCTAGACCTTGGATTGAGAATCGTTTCTGCCCTACAAATGTTTTTTGTAGAAATAATTCGAAACCTTCTACATGAGCTAATCGCTCTAGTAATTGAATTCTCTCTTCCTTTGATAATTCTAATCTAGCATTGCCAGATTCGATTAAATCAAATAACCATTTTCTTTCCTCATCGTTGTTTACATGATCATACTCAAATGTAATGGTTCCTGTATAATATTTCTTCAATGTATTGTATACATCTAAACCATTTTCAACTCCAGCTGGGGATTGTTCCCATAGCCAATTAGCTGGCATATTTCTTAAATCTTCTTCTGTAATACCATATGTTTCCGGATCAATCTCATGGGACATTGGGTCTTTATGTTGATATACAGGGTATATATCAGCTTCTAAATGACCATAACGACGAATAGCCTCAACAAGTTTCAATGCTGAGGTTAGCTTTTTCACATCAAAATTCGAAGGAGCATTAGGAGTCGCTATGTTTGTTGAATTTTCTATATTTTGCTGATTTAGCTTCTCAGGTGAACCATATTTTTCAAATATTTCCCTGATTGATGGTTCGACAGCTTCAGGATCTTTTTTAAATAATTCATATTGTTGCTGTACATACCCAATATTTGGGCCATAAAATTGTTCCCAAAATCCTCTAGCAGATTCTTCCAATCCTACTACCACGATGAATACCCCCATAAATACTTTCTCCGTTTTTGTAAACGGTTTATAATTGATTGATACTGCCCTTCACCAATAATATACATTATTTTATGGATGGATACAATAAATCCACACGATATTTGTAAAGAAAATGAATTGTCGTAATTATTGTATATTATACGAAATATAACTAAATATTCAATTTATATTTCATGTTGATTTTTAGTTAACATTGAAACCGTTTTGATTTATACTATATTATAATAGCATCTATATAAAGGAGGAAATACATATGAAGTTAGCTTTAATTTTAGGGGTAGCTCTTACATTTCTAGTTTCTATTTTCCAATCAGGATATGAAGCAAAACCGGGAGTTCCTAAAGATAATCAATAATACGAAAACCGCCATGTATGAAAACATGACGGTTTTTCTTATGTCAAATGCGTAAAATTCTGTTGCCTTAATGCTTCGTAAATAATGATTGCCGCTGTATTGGATAAATTCAAGGAACGTACTTTATCATTCATATGAATTCTTAAGCAGCGATCCTCTTTACCGATAAGCAATTCTTTTGGTATTCCATTTGTTTCCCTACCAAAAACGAAAAATATATCTATATTTTGGTCACTAAAATCATAATCCGTATAATGCTTCGTACCAAAGTTCTCAATATAATAAAATTCACCTTCAGGATATTTATCATAAAGCTCATCAAGTGAATCATATTCACGAATATCTACATTTTGCCAGTAATCAAGACCCGCACGACGAACCATTTTATCATCCGTAGAGAAGCCAAGTGGACGAATCAAATGAAGGGTAGTATCTGTTGCTAAGCATGTTCTTCCAATGTTCCCTGTATTAGCCGGAATTTCTGGTTGATATAATACAACATGTAAACTCACTTTTCTATTCTCCTATCCATTTAAGTACAACATCTATTATAACATTTCTACTCCCCAATACGGAAAAATTTATATTGTATATTCGGCGTATATGCCGTTGAATCTTCATAAGACCAATATCGATGCCTGCTATTATCCGTATGTGCATTTACTAAAGGCATTCCATATGCATCCTTACTTACAACGATTGTATTATGGTCCCATCTGTCATTTCCTTGAAAATCATAGCAAATAATATCACCTAATAAAAGGTCTTCAGGATTTTCTACTTCTCTTCCTTTTAAACCTTCTCTGGAACCACTCAAATACCAACGTAATGAATGTGCAACTGCCCAACTATAACTCCAATTATCTCCACTATACCACCAGCCTCTTTCACGAAAAGGTGCCCCTCGCATTGGTGCCCCACCAGCTCTAAGGCACTGAGAAACAAAATTGGTACAATCCACATCAAACACTCGGTATTCTGGATTATAACTATTCCACCAACGTTCTGCATATTGTACCGCAGCATGTCGATCATAAGAAAATCGCTCACCATTTCGTTCAGTTGTCTTATCTACACTTAAGGTGGGAATATCTTCAGAAACGGTATTGGTAACTATCTGTTTATGATCTACTATTTCGTTATCTATTAGTCTGAATTGATACGGAACAACCAGTTCTTCCAGATGAAAATTCTTTCCCTGTTTTATTAAGAAAGAGACATGAAATAAGTACTTATAAAGGGTTTTATTGTCATACTTCAACTTTTGAAAAACTTCTCCATTACCCTTCGTCTGTACAATTTTGGCATCTCTTTTTTCCCATAAAGCTTTTTTTCGTGCCCACCAATGATTGTTATTTCGTTCATTTTGAAAAAAGTCTAACCACCAATGTTTTACCTTTTCCATAAAAATCCCCTCCACTTTTAGTTTATGAAGGGATGGCTTGGTTAAAGTATAAATAGGCGGGATAAAATTAAAAACTTACTATAATATTTTCGTGTTTTAATAAAAACTCCTTCTTATCTAACCCCCCATTATAACCGACCATTTTTCCGTTTGTTCCGATAACACGGTGGCATGGAACTATAATAGAAAAGGGATTTTTATTAACAGCTCCGCCAACTGCACGAACAGCCTTGGGATTTCCGATCGCTATCGCTATGTCTTTATATGACCTTGTTTCACCAAACGGAATGATGTCATATAAGGAACGCCATACCATTCTTTGGAAAGGTGTACCATGAAACTCTAAATCGATTGAAAAAGTGGATTGTTTTCTATCAAAATAATTCTTTAACTCCGATTTAGCTTGTAAAAAAACCTTTGCATCTGGATAATGAATTAATTCTGTGCATGATAAATAACGTGTCATCCACTTATGATAGTATTCGGATAATTCATTCATTGAACCAAAATCCATTCGAATAAGTTTATCATCGTGTCCAAGTAAGGTCATCGGTCCAACAGGAGTATCGATTTCATCAAAATAAAGCTTCATAGTACCATAACCACCTTATCTACTTAAATAGCTGTTTCTGCAAATTCCAATCCTTTTTCCATTTCGTATTTTACTCGATCATCTTTCTCGACTTTTATAGCTTCTTTGATAGCTAAAAAAGCTTCTTCTGTTCCAATTTTACCTAGTGACCATGCGGCTGTTCCGCGAATGACTGGTCTTGGGTCGTTTTTCATCACTTCAATAATCTCTGTTACAGCAGTTTTGTCTTTATAATGGGCCAGTGCAATTAATGCGTTTCTTTGAAGTGGTTTCTTCCCCCGCCATGAACCTGAAATAGAACCAAATTTTTCCTTAAATTCACGATTTGAAATTCGCAACATAGGGATTAATTTCGGCTTGGATATTTCAGGATCCGGTTCGAACTCAGGATGTGTGTGAAAATCGATCCCTTTGTTTTTTGGACATACTTGCTGACATGTATCACAACCATATAAACGATTTCCGAGTTTTATACGAAATTCATCCTCTAAATAATCCTTTGTTTGCGTTAAAAATGCAATACACCTATTCGCATTAAGTTGTCCACCTTCCCCTACTAACGCTCCAGTTGGGCAAGCATCCAAACATTTTCTACAATCTCCACAACTATCTTCTACCGGATTATCTGGTATAAACGGAATGTTCGTTATCATTTCCCCTAAATAAACAAAGGAACCAAATTCAGGAGTAATGATGGATGTATTTTTACCACTAAACCCAATGCCAGCACGTTCCGCAACTGCACGATCAGATAACTCTCCAGTATCTACCATTATCTTTGTTATGGCTTCGGGTACCTTTTCATGAATAAAATCAGCTAATTTGTTTAAACGATCCCGTAAGACTTCGTGGTAATCAATTCCCCATGAAGCCCTAGCAAAAAGACCACGCCTTTCTTCCTTGGTACTTTTCGGTGCATTTTTCATTCGAGACGGATAAGCTAAAGCAATAGAAATAATCGATTGTGCTTCTGGAAGTAATCGTACCGGTTCTGTACGTTCTTCAATAGTTCCTTTTTCAAATCCAGATTGGTAATTTAATTCTTGTTGACGTCTTAAACGTTCCTTTAATTCGGTAAAAACATCCGCTGTAGCAAATCCAATTTTATCTATGCCTATCTTCATCGCATATTCTCTTATTTCCTGTTGTAGTTCTTCGGTGCGCATTTATTGAACCTCCCTTCTTCGATTTATTTTTATATAGTTCCAGAATACTACGGAAATTTTGCCTTTTTCAAGTTATGTATCTAGGTAAGATTATGGAGGTGTTTTCTTCGTAGGATATTTTTACATGTTAAAAAGTGGAAAAAAGGTCTAGGAAAGTGAAAAACGCAATACTTCGTAGCCCTTTTTACTACGAAACACTGCGTTACAACCTTATGTATGGAGCGGGTGATGGGAATCGAACCCACGACATCAGCTTGGAAGGCTGAGGTTATACCATTTAACTACACCCGCATATAATTAAATTATTAAACTAAACTCAATCACGACCAACATGCCTCTCCATCTACAAGCATATTCAGGGAAGTGAATACTTCGAGGCAACTCGTAGCGGATTCGGTGGATGTATCGCTCGTGGCTGAGGTTATACTATTTAACTACACCCGCATTTTTTGTTTATCGAACTAACAAAATATATTATAACAATCTAGCATACTGAATTCAAGAGGTAATTCTACATTTTTTTACAAAGTTTTTAAAAAACCTTAACTTTTTTGTAAAACTAGATATAATTGGTGACAAAATGTTACATGGATATGACAAGATTTGTTATCGACCCGCTTTGGAAGAAGTGATAAACTAGATTTACTTGGGAGGGGAAAGTATAAAATGGCTATATATCCTATTATTTTGACTCAGACTAAATTCATGCATCACGATCATTTAAAGTATCCATTTGAAGAAAGAGGCTTACAGTTTGGGGATGGAATTTATGAAGTGATTCGCATTTATCAAGGTGAGTATTATTTATTTGAAGAACATGTAGATCGTTTATATCGTTCTGCGGAAGCAATTAAACTAACATTACCTTTTTCAAAAGAAGAATTAAAAGATTTATTACTAGAATTAATAAATAGAAATAAAATGAAAAAGGACGGAAAGTTATACCTTCAAGCAACACGCGGTTCAGCTCCAAGGGATCATATTTTTCCAAAAGACGTTCTTCCAAATATTTATGGATACATCCAAGAATTACCTCGTAACGTAAATAATTTAAACAATGGAGTAAAAGCTATAACAGAGCGAGATACAAGATGGGAAAATTGCTATATTAAAAGCTTAAATCTTTTACCTAATGTTCTTGCGAAACAAGAAGCTAGTGAGAATGGCTGTTATGAAGCGATTCTACATAAAGATGGGAAAGTAACGGAATGTAGTAGTTCAAATGTGTATTTAGTGAAGAACGGAAAAATATTCACTCACCCAGCTACAAATAACATTCTTCATGGTTGTGTTAGAATGGCTGTTGAAAGATTTGCTAATGATCTAAACATCGAATTCATTGAAGATGCCTTTTCTATTGAAGAAATTGCTAATGCAGATGAATTATTTTTATCAAGTAGTACGTCAGAAGTTTTACCAATCATCCAAGTTGACAAAACGATTATTTCTGATGGAAAACCTGGTAAAGTAACAAGAATGCTTCAGGCAGCTTATGAACAAGATGCTAAACTAGCTAAACAAAGATTAGAATATTAATATCTATAAGGGAAATCGGGAGTGATGGACACTCCCGATTTCATTTAATTTAATTTACTTTTTCTGATTTCTAAGTATTCCTGTAGAGATAAGGTTTTATCTTGATGTTCATTAATATGGCATTCTACCATTGCGTCTAGCGTTTCTAAACTTGTGAAATATGGGATTTGGTATCTAACTGCCAATTCCCTTAGATAGAATCCGATTTTTTCCTTTTCTCTTCCTTGGTTCGGAATGTTTAACACAAGATCTGGCATATTCGTTTTCCAATAATTAAAGATTTCATCCTTATTATTAGAAAGTGGAAATGCATAGATTCCTTTTGTTTCTAAAAATTTTGCGGTACCTTCCGTTGCTACAAGTTGAGATCCTGCTTCTACAAACTTTTGAATAAGAGGTAAACTTTCCTCTTTTAATCGATTGGATATGGAAACAAATAACTGATTTACATTTCGAATATCACCCATTTGAGAAGCCACTTTTTGTAGTGCCTGATTATCGGAATAGCCTAAGCCAATAATTTCCCCAGTGGATTTCATTTCAGGCCCTAAGACATGGTCGACACCCTTTAGTTTACTTGCTGAGAATATGGGCGATTTGACCGTATAATAGGTTGGTTCGGGAAGTAAATCTAATTGATTTGTGATCTCCCTTAATGAATGACCTAATTGTGTTCTTACTGCCCACTCAACCATTGGAACACCTGTTACCTTGCTCATAATCGGGATTGTTCTAGATGATCTCGGATTGACCTCTAATACGTAGATAACATCCTTATGAATAACAAACTGAATGTTCATCATTCCAATAACTGGAACGATCTGACTTATCTTTTTAGCCATATCTATCAGTTGTTGTTTTACTTCTTCTGTTAAAGAAATTGGCGGAAATACCCCGATGCTGTCTCCAGAGTGAACCCCAGCACGTTCAATATGCTCAAAAATTCCCGGAACAACAATATCTGTCCCATCACTAATAACATCAATTTCGCATTCGACACCAGGCAAATATTGGTCAATAAGTAATGGCCAACAACGACCATTTGTATCCTTTTGAATACGCGATACATAGCTATATAATTCTTTTTCATTATTACAAATGAACATCGATTGTCCACCTATTACATAGGAAGGACGAATAAGAACTGGAAATCCTAAATCGTATATTGATTCTGACACTTCATCCAAAGAGTGAACGATATGTCCAGAAATGTGTGGGATACTCAGTTGATTTAGAAGCTCATAAAATTGTTCTCTATCTTCCATTTGGTCAATATGTTCTGGTAGTGTACCAAATATATGGATGCCCTCTTCTTTTAAATCATTAGCCAAATTAATGGCTGTTTGACCACCAAACTGAATAAGAACCCCTTCTACTTGTTCTTTCTCAATAACTTGAAGTACATCTTCTAATGCTAATGGTTCAACATATAATCGATCTGCTATGGAATAATCCGTACTTACTGTTTCGGGGTTATTATTAATAACAATTGCTTCATATCCCATTTCTTTCACAGCCCAAGCTGCATGAACGGAACAATAATCAAATTCTACCCCTTGTCCAATGCGTATCGGCCCAGATCCTAAAACAAGCACCTTCCTTTTATCATTGACTACTTCTACTTCGTCTTTTCCTTGCCATGTAGAATAATAGTACGGCGTTACTGCATCAAATTCGCCTGCACAAGTATCTACTAATTTATATGCTGGTTGTAAAGAAACCTCTTTATAATAGTCTCTTAGGTTTTTCGCAGATGTTCCTACAAGTTCGGCAATCCGGAGATCACTAATATGAAAACGTTTCGCTTCGATTAGCATTTCTTTCGGAACATTTGGCCACTCGTATTCGCTCAATTTCGTTTCAAACCGTACCATTCGTTCTATTTTTCGTAAAAACCAAAAATTGATATGTGTCCTATTCATGATTTGCTCTATGCACATTTCGCGCCCGAAAGCCTCCACGATAGCAAACAGTCGCAAATCATTTGGTTTAGTGAGTAACTCTAAAATTTCATCGTTTGTTTTTTCATTCATTCCAGGCCACTTCAAACTATACATATTCATTTCAAGCGATCGAATAGCCTTATTTAATGCACCTTCAAAAGTCCGATCTATGGACATGACTTCCCCAGTAGCTTTCATTTGTGTCCCCAATGTACGATCCGCTTCTGTAAATTTGTCAAACGGAAAACGTGGAATTTTTAAAACGACATAGTCGATTACTGGTTCAAACGATGCATAGGTATTACCTGTAATCGGATTAATAATTTCATCTAAATGCTGACCAATCGCACATTTAGTTGCAATTCTAGCAATTGGATATCCAGTCGCTTTTGATGCCAGTGCGGATGAACGACTAACACGTGGATTAACTTCGATAATACAGTATTCTTTAGATTCTGGATGAAGAGCAAATTGAATATTACATCCTCCAACTACACCTAATGCACGTATTACTTTTAAAGAGGAAGTACGGAGCATTTGGTATTCTACATCTGTCAGAGTTTGCGAAGGAGCAACAACTATGGAATCCCCAGTATGTACACCTACCGGGTCAACGTTTTCCATATTACAAATAATCACGCATGTATCATTGGAATCCCGCATTACTTCATATTCAATTTCTTTCCAACCTTTAATACTCTTTTCAACTAATACTTGGTTAATCGGACTTAAGCTTAGGCCATTTTTGAGAAGTGCCGTAAACTCTTCTTCATTATAGGCAAAACCTCCCCCTTCTCCGCCAAGCGTGTAAGCTGGTCTGAGGATAACTGGGTAACCAATTTGTTTGATGAATTCCAAACCTTCATCTAACGTTTCCACGATTTGGGATTCAGCAATTGGTTCACCAATATCAATCATTAATTGACGGAATTTTTCTCTATCTTCCCCTTTTTGAATGGAGTCAACAGAAGTTCCCAATAATGTTACATTGTATTTGTCTAAAATACCTTCTTCATACAACTTGACCGTTAAATTTAAACCCGTTTGTCCTCCTAGCGTTCCAATTAAACCATCTGGTCTTTCTTTGGCAATAATTTTTTCTAAAGAATCAATGGTCAAAGGTTCCATATATACTTGGTCAGCAATCGACTCATCTGTCATAATCGTTGCTGGATTATTATTAACAAGTACCACTTCTATACCTTCTTCTTTTAAAGCAAGACATGCTTGGGTACCAGCATAGTCGAATTCCGCGGCTTGCCCGATAACAATCGGACCCGAACCTATGACTAATACTTTATTTAATGATTTATGCTTCGACATACTCTTTCCCTCCTGAAGAAATCACCTGCTGCATGAAATCAGCGAAAATATATTCTGTATCACTTGGCCCAGGATGTGCTTCAGGGTGGAATTGAACAGATTGAATGGGTAAGTGTATATGTTTTATTCCTTCAACAGACTTATCATTAACATTTCTAAACCATACTTGAAATTCATTTGAATCTATACTGTTATCAATGACAGCATATCCATGGTTTTGTGACGTTATATAGACTTTTTTAGTTTCCATCTGTTTTACTGGGTAATTTCCTCGATGCCCAAATGATAACCTTTCTGTTTTTGCACCATAGGCTAAAGCAATCAGTTGGTGACCTAGGGAAATTCCAAGAGTAGGATAATGTTGGGTTAATTTCTTAATGGTTGAAAGTACCCCATTTAATTCTTCAGGATTCCCTGGTCCACTACTAATTAAGATCCCATCAGGATGTAAAGCGTTTATTTGTTCGAAAGGAGTGTTGTATGGAACAATCGTTACCTTACATTTTTCTTTCAACAGTACTTGAAGTAATGATTTTTTATAACCGAAATCAAGAATGACTACATGATGGTCTCCATCCCCATAAACTTCTGGCGCTTTAACGGAAACTTTACTAACTAATTCTATGGAATCCTTGCTTTTCCAATTACTATTCGTATACCCTTCTTGCTTCGTAATGGCTCCTTTTACAGTCTTATATTTTTTAATAGTTGCAACTAAAGAACGTGTATCAATATTTACTAATCCAGGTATATTAGATTTTTTTAATTGCTCAGAAATCGTTGTAGTAGATTGATAATGGCTAGGCTCATCACAAACATCATTTATAATAACAGCTGAAACGGCAATATCATTACTTTGATCATCATGTATATTGATACCATAGCTACCTACAGTTGGGTAAGTAAATGTTAATATTTGACCTTGATAAGATGGATCTGTTAACATTTCTTGATATCCGGTCATGCTCGTATTAAATATAACCTCCCCTTCCGCTTCTATGTCTGCTCCTAACCATTCTCCTACGAATGATTCGCCCGTCTCTAACACAAGGTATCCTTTAGTCATGATGTCATTCCTCCGTTTCTATTTCATGAAAAACATTCACAAATTGGTTTAACTCTTCCTTAGTAGTTGTTAATGGAGGTAAAACTCTTAATACATTTGCACCTGCTGACAGTACTAAAATCCCTTTTTCTCGGAATCGATCAATCCATGGACCAACCGGCTCTGTAAGTTCGATTCCAACTAAAAAACCAAGCCCTTTTATTCCAATCACTTTATTAGAAGATTGCCGTAATTTCTCCAATTGTTTCCGGAACCAGTCACTTTTCTCTTTTACCTCTGCAAGAAATCCATCACTTAATATGCTTTCGATTGTTGCAATTCCAGCACTTGTCGCAAGTGGGTTACCACCAAAAGTACTTCCATGTGTTCCAGGGCTAAACGAAGCTGCAACAGATTCACTCGCAAGCATTGCACCGATAGGAATACCTGATCCTAGTCCTTTTGCTAAAGTTATTACGTCTGGTTTCACACCAAATTGTTCATAGGCAAATAATGTTCCCGTTCTTCCCATTCCAGTTTGTACTTCATCAACCATTAGGAGAATGTCGTTTTCTTTACAGATTTTTTCCAACTGTGTAAGCCATTCTTTATCAACTGGATTTACTCCACCTTCTCCTTGAATAACTTCTAGAAGAACTGCGGTTGTTTTCCCATCGCTAATTTCACTTAAAGACTCAAAATCGTTTAAAGCTAAATAACGAAATCCTACAGCAAGCGGCGTAAAACCTTGATGAATCTTTTCTTGCCCGGTAGCTGCCATCGTTGCTCCAGTACGTCCATGAAAGGATTGTTTAAACGTTACAATATCCGTACGTTCTGGATTACCTTGATCTTTCGCATATTTCTTAGCAATCTTAATTGCTGCTTCGTTCGCTTCCGCACCACTATTGCAAAAGAACACTTTTTCAAACACACTATTTTGAGTTAAAAGTTCGGCCAACTCTTCCTGATTCGGAATCTCATAAAGATTCGAACAATGCCATAGTAGATCAAGTTGTTCTTTTACTCTAGATTGTACTTGATCTGGAACATGCCCTAAATTACATGTTGCAATACCAGAAGTATAATCTAAATATTCATTTTCCTTATCATCCCAAACTTTACTCCCTTTTCCTTTTACAAGTTTTACTGGGAATCGATTGTATGTATTCATGATTGCTATATTTTTAACTGCTAGATTATTAGACATGTTGGACCTCTCCCATTACAATTTTTGTTCCAATGTTTTTCCCTTTCATATAATCTTTCAAGTCACTCGGAGATACCCCATTTATAATAACGGATTCATCTACCCCAGCCGATAATGCATCCATAGCGGAGTTTACTTTAGGAATCATTCCACCATAAATAACTCCGGAAGATATCATGGAATTAATCTCTCGTTTGGTTAGTTTAGAATGGACCACTTGTTTCCCATCAATCGTCTCCATAACCCCTGGAATATCGCTCACGAATATCAATTTGCCCCCTACGCTACTCGCAACAGCTGCAGCTGCCATATCCCCATTAATATTGTAGCGAATCCCTTCCTTGCCAATTCCAATTGGTGAGATAACTGGTATACCACCTTGCTCCATGATTAACTTAAGCCAATAATCATTAATTTTTTTCACCTTACCTACGAAACCTAATTTCCCCGAAGGATCAATAGGCTCTGCTTGTAAAAGAGAACCGTCGACACCACTAAGGCCAAAAGCTATCCCTTCCGCTTTTATCAACTTATTAACAATTCGTTTATTGATAGAACCGCTCATCACCATCTCAGCAATTTTTAGAACATCTTCAGTTGTTATACGTAATCCATCCACAAAAGAGCTTTCGACTTCCGCTTGCTTAAGTGCTTGATTAATTTCAGGTCCCCCACCATGAACGATAATCGGGTCACATATTTTCTTTTCTTTTAATTCAACAAGGCTTTTATAAAAGTCTTCAGGAAGTTTTTCTAAAACACTACCACCCATTTTTAACACAACAATACCCATTTTGTTCACCTCACGTACGATAAGAAGCATTAATTCTTACATAGTTATAGGTTAAATCACAGCCCCACGCTGTTGCTCCAAATTCTCCGTTTTGCAAATCGATATTAATCTTAACTACTTCATTTTGAAGATACTCACTTGCTTCTTTTTCCATAAATGAAACAACTGCCCCATCTTTCACTACATCGATATCCCCAATTGACACACCAATTTTGTTTGGCAAAATTGGTTGTTCACTATAGCCAACTGCGCAAATAATACGGCCCCAGTTTGGATCTGAACCATATACAGCTGTTTTTACAAGATTAGAAGAAATAACTGCTTTCGCCACCTGTTTCGCCACTATTTCGGTTGGTGCACCAAAAGTGTTAACCTCAATAAGTTTAGTTGCCCCTTCTCCATCCTTAGCTACTTTCTTCGCTAGTTCTTGACTAACAAATTGTAATGCTTCCACAAACTCTGCCCATTGTGGATGTTGTTCATTTAACATTTCATTTTCTTGCGTTCCATTAGCTAACACAAGGACCATATCGTTTGTACTTGAATCGCCATCTACCGTTATCATATTAAAGGAATAGTCGATTGTTTGGCGTAATGCGTTTTGCAGACTTACAGCGTCAACTACGGCATCTGTCGTCAAAAATCCTAGCATGGTAGCCATATTGGGATGAATCATTCCAGATCCCTTAGCCGCCCCACCAATTGTGATCATTTTTCCATCAATTTCGATTTCCGCTGCTACATGCTTTGTTTTTGTATCTGTTGTTAAAATTGCTTGCTCAAAGTTCTCTGCAGCTACATGATTTTCTTCTCCCATAGCGGCAATTCCTATACGAATCTTATCCATTGGCAATGTTTCACCAATAATACCAGTAGAAGCAACCGCAACTTGATCGACCTCAACCGTCATTTTTTCAGCTGCTAATCTTTGCATTTCTAAAGCATCTTGATACCCTTGTTCACCAGTAAAAGAATTCGCATTCCCAGAATTAACAATAATGGTTTGAATTTTATGGACCTTTTCTAAACTTTTCTTCGTGACCTGCAATGGCGCAGCTTGAAAAGCATTTAAGGTAAATACACCAGCCGCAACAGCCGGAACTTCTGAATGAATCCAACCAAAGTCTAGTTTTTTTCTACGAATTCCACAGTGTACCCCTCCTGCTATAAACCCTTTTGGACTTGTCACATGTCCATTTTCTAAGATATTCATTTTCTTTGGTTGTGTTGTGATCAACTTATTTCATCCTTTCCTTATGAGGTTGTTCCAAAAAGTCCGGTGAAATTGACACTTTTCATCCTCCTTTTTGAACACATATTTTTATGGAAAAATAGGGATATGATATAGTCCGTGCTTCTCATCCCAACCATTCATTAAATTTGCATTCTGAATTGCTTGCCCAGCTGCCCCTTTAACTAAATTGTCGATTGCGGATCCAATAATGAGTTGATTGGTTCGTTCATCAACATGTAAGCCAATATCACAGAAATTGCTTCCGTACACTTCTTTTGTTGAAGGAAATCCTCCTTCTTCTCTAATTCTTACAAAAGGATGCGTTTCATAGTAGGATTGGTATAAATCCATCACGTCTTGAGTGGATACTTGCTTATCTAACTTTCCATACATGGTACATAGTAATCCTCTTGTCATCGGGATTAAATGTGTTGTAAAGGTCGTAGCTATGTCTTCATTCGCAACTTGCGATAAATATAAATCGATTTCAGGAATGTGCTGATGTTTTCCAATTTTATAAGGGGTAACATTTTCATTCGTTTCAGAGTAATGCGTCATCTGAGATTGTTTTCTTCCCGCTCCAGATACTCCAGTTTTACCATCAATAACGATGGATTGATTATTCAATATCCCATGTTCTACTGCAGGTATTAAACCAAGCAATGCAGAAGTGGGAAAGCATCCAGGGTTAGAAATAACCTTTGCCTTTATAATCTCCTCTTTATAAATCTCGGACAATCCGTAAACTGCTTCATCTAATGTTTCCTGTGGTGCCGCTTCTCTACCATACCAGGTTAGATACGCTTCACGAGAATGTAGGCGTAAGTCCCCGGATAAATCAATGCATTGTACATTTGATTCTTGGAATTGTGGTACTAAATCTTTTGCAACCCCAGCAGGTGTAGCAAGAAAGACAATATCTATTTCATCTTTTAATCTATTAATATTTAATTCTTCCATTGGATCATCATAAAATTCTGTTAAATGCGGATAAACAGATGTAATTTGCTCTCCATATTGTGAATGTGAAATGATCTGTTTAATCTTCATATAACGATGGGACTGAAGTAATCGAATTAATTCAACCGCGCCATAACCCGTTCCACCAATGATTGCTACATTTTTCACCGAATGACTCCCTTTCATATTTTTCGAATTATTCATTATTATAGATTTTTCTATCCATTTATGCAAGTATATTTATGAAAAAAAATTAATATTTATGCATAAATATTTCTGAAAACCTCCATTTAATTGTATAAAAGATGTATAAAGAAGACTTCCATCAATGGGATTTTCCTTTATCCACCACCGATGGTTAAAGGATAAAAAATGGTTCTCCAGAAAACTGAAGAACCATTTTTTAATATACATATTTGTCTAAAAACCTAGTTAATGTATCTAAATATTTATCTCGTTCCAAGATAATGGATTCACCGTGATTAGCTCCATCCACAATCATAAGCTCTGCTTCACTTTTCGTGTTTTTCAACAATTCCTTAGTCATGGAGGTTGGAACAAATGTGTCACTTCCCCCATGTATATAAAGGATTGGTACCTCCGCTTTTTTTACTTGTTCCAGTGCGGAAGCCTCCTTAATGTTATATCCGGCTTTTATATTGGTGATGAGTCCAGTTGTTGGTAATATCGGAAATTCAGGTAATTTAAACATTCTATCCAATTGATATGCAAATAAATCATTTACACTTGTATATGGACTATCTGCTACAATTGCTTTAACATTATCCGGAAGCTCTTCTCCACTAGCCATTAATACTGTTGCGGCGCCCATGGAAAGACCATGTAACACAATCTCTGTATCATCCCCAAGTTCATCAACTACACGATTGACCCAGTCGATTAAGTCAAGACGATCATGCCAACCAAAGCCAATATAGTCGCCACCACTTTCTCCATGTCCTCGCATGTCTGCGGTAAACATATTGTAACCTAATTCCTCTACATAATGCTGACCAAACAAGCCCATATCACTAGCTCGTCCTAAATAGCCATGAGCAAAGACTACTGTTTTATTCGTTGGCTCTTTGGCAGGTAAAAAATATCCCTGAAGTGCAATTCCATCATAAGATTTCATTTTCCACTCTTTAAAGTCTTGAGCTTTTACCCAATCACGCCAATCCCCTTGTGTAAACTCTTCCATCGCTTGGGCGGAAACCTGCAAATCCTGATTACCATTTAAGAAATCTTTAACATTTCTTTCTATTGCTAAATCATATAAGTAATATCCGATCATGAAATTGATAATAATTGCTATAATAAATAACCCTACGACGATTCTTAAGATTATTTTTTTCATTTATTCGCTCCTCTACGCTAACTATTATTCTATTATACTCGAATAGTTAGTCATAGCGGAAGACGATATAAATGGTAGTTTATTACATCTTTACGTGGAGCTTATCCCCCATCACTTTCTTTGTCCCCCAGAAGTTTGAGGTGGGATAAATTTTAAAATAATACTCCAAGACTCCACTTTTTCATCAAATGTTTTGGTAAATCGACCTGGAATAGGGCTAGTGGAAGGCAATTTCTTAACATGGACATCCGGAAATTGAGTGAAATCAAAGTGCTTTTTGAATGTGTCAAAAGCTTTCGTCCCATTACATCCAATAAAACGAATAGTGGGATATCTCTCTAAAAGCCCAGCTATATCATTAGCCTCTGCATCTTTAATGGAAGAATCTAAACTTCCTTCCCGATAACAAGCTGCAATTGCATCCCATAATGCTATTCCATGTTTTTTCACAAAATCGATTCGGTCATCATAATTATCTATTTTATTTTCTTGAAATAAAGCAAAAAGAATTGGCCAAAAATGATTCCTAGGATTGCCATAATATTGCTGTTCTTCTAGTGATTTCACACTAGGCATGGAACCAAGGATTAAAACTCTTGGTTCATCTGGAAGTACTGGTGGAAAAGAAACTATTTTTTTATCCAATTCAATCACTCACTATCCGTATTTGCTTTTTAAAATTATTGGCTACTTTGTTTATGTTCTTCTTCCAAGGTCTCGTCCGCCTTCTTTCTTCTTTTCGGTAGTTTTTCCCGTATTAATGAAAAGAAACGCTTAAGCGGTGGTATCCCTTTCTTTATCCAATGCTCTTCCATCTTTTGAAACATCGGTTTCAGTTTCTCATTAATAAATGGAACGTGATATAACCTTGTGAGCAATTCGGTTATAACAAATATAAGCCAGCCGATTATATATACGTACCCAATCATTAATGTAATGGCTAGCCCATTTAAATCAAACACTTTCTCCAACATAAATTCATATCCATTACCCGTTTTTCTCTGTGCAGTATACACAAATGAAACTAATGGTATTAAAAGAGATAATATCATAGCAATTGCTGCCAACGCACTAAATCTCTGTTTGACCCAGTATACAATGCTTGCTACTAGGGTTATAGAAAAAATAATCATATAGATGACCAAAAATATTTGTGGCAAACTTTCCAATGACCTCACTCCTTATAAAGGATAAATGATAAATAATACGTGTTTGTTCATTTATATGAAATGAGGGTGTTCTTTTATGTTTTGTTTTCTTAGTGGATTATTCCATTTAAAAATTGAGATAATCGATGTTCAAATTCTTCCGTCGCCACTTCATATGCTTTTGTATGACCCGCACCAGGAACTATCCATAATTCCTTTTCTCCTCCCGCGGCTTCATAAAGCTCATGTGCCATTTCTGTTGGTACTAATTCATCCTCATCCCCATGAATGATAAATAGTGGTAGCTTATTATTTTTCACTTGATCTAAAGCAGATGCCTCCTCAAAGGTGAATCCAGATCTAACTTTAGTCATCATACTAGTAAAGTCCAAAAGCGGACGTGCTGGTAAATCATATAAATGCTTTAATTGATGGGCAAGCTCTTCTTTTACCGTTGTATATCCACTATCTGCAATAATACCTCTCACTTGTGGAGGCAATTCCTCACCACTTACCATTAATACAGTAGCCGCCCCCATGGAATTACCATGAAGGACTATGTCTTCTATATCATATTTTTCAATTAATACATCAACCCATCCAAGATAATCAATTCGATCATGCCATCCATAACCAACATAATCTCCTTCACTATTTCCATGCCCTCTTGCATCCGGAATTAGAATATCAAATCCCAGATCATAATAGAATTTAGCATAATCTCCCATTTTGTCACTATCCGATCTATAACCATGGGCAAGAATGACTGCTTTATTATTTTGTTTTTCATTCTTTAAATACCTAGCATATAATGTTAATCCATCAAAAGAAGTTTGGCTAACAGCTTCCAAATTTTGTTCTTTAAACCAATTCCTCGCGTCATCTAATGTAGAAGGTTCTTCCTCCTTTTTTACGACCTCAACAGTTTGTTCCTTTTTACCATCATACAACTCCACTTCCACTCCACGCTTTACAGCTTCCCCATAAAAATAATTAACAACGAAAAACAAAGATGCACTCAGGACAATAAAAAGGATTGCTAATACTTTAATAATCTTTCTTTTCAATTGTCTGCCCCCGATCCGTTTTCTTTTAAATTACCATAAAAACTTCTACTAAGCATTCGTCTAATTTCTAGGGTAACGGAATAAACTAGTAAAATCACCATGATAAAAGTCTATCACGGACATAAGAAACGGAATACTACCGTGGAAAGTCCGTGACAAAGGGGATCACGGACAAAGTTCCTGTTCTTCTTGCTTCAATCGTCCATGAGTGCTCTTCTCACGGACAAAGTTCCTGTTCTTCTTGCTTCAATTGTCCGTGAGCTCCTGTCACGGACAAAAGAAATAAAAACGCTCCTGGAATGTCCGTGACAAGGTTCATAGACAAAAAGAGTGACCCTAAAGAACCTTTATTAGAAAACTTATGCTGGAAACAAAAAAGGTATCCCTCTATTAGAGATACCTTTATAAAAACGAACTATGCTTCTTTTTCCTGCAACGATACCATTACTCGTTAAAATTTGTAAGCTTGCCGGTAAAACAGAGAATAATTCTGGAACAACAGTAACTCCAAGACCCATTCCCACTGGACACGCGATAATCATAGCACCTGTCGATAAATAAAAGCATGACCCTCTCTCTCCGAGATGTCATGCTGTGTCGTAATTCAACAAATCCTCATTATTCAACCACTACTTCTCCAACCATGCCCTCCTTCTCATGGTATCGGCATATCAATTCATACGTGCCGGTCTTTTCGGGCTTTATCGAGATTTTTTTCTCTTCTCCCGGTTGAAGCTCCACATCAATGGCTAGTCTTTTTACAGTAAAGGTATGTTCTTTCATTCCTTTATTCTGAAGCAGTAGAATTGTCGTTTCTTCATTTGGAAGCGTAATTACGTCCGGATTAAAGAAATCATCGTTCAATTCGACCACGACTTCATTATTTGCATTCTGAGCTTGAGTTTCTGCAACTCCATGTAGCGAGCCAAAACTAGAAAGAACCATGATCACCGCAAATACACAAACTAACCTTATTAACGGATTTTTAATAGACATTGGATAATACCTCCTTTCTGCCTGTTAGTTTCTTCAATTTACAGGAAAATATCAAAGAATATTAGAAGTGATATATTCGTCTATATCAGGTATGACTAATTCTAGATTTCATGATTTCACTTTTATTAAACGTTTCCTAAATAACTTTAAAAGGAGAAAGCCATTCTTACGGCTTTCTCCTTTTATGCTTCTACTAAATTATCATTCCTTAGTTCCCGCTTCTCAAATCGACTTTTCACAAGATAAGCCGCACCAATCATTCCTGCATCATTGTCCAATTGTGCGAGCTTCACTTCACAACATTCACTTACCCTAGGAAGGGCATACTTTTTGAATGCTGCTGTTATTTTAGCGAGCAGCGGCTCCCCTGCTTTAGAGAGTCCGCCACCAATTATAATCTGACTAGGATTGATCGTAACTGCCATATTTGCCATCGCCTTACCTAACATATCTGCCATCCGTTCAATAATCCTTTGACTCGCTTCATCTCCGGACGTTGCACAATCAAAAACATCTTTCGCTTCTAACATACCACGTTGGTTATAACGGGCAGCGAGTACACCGTGAGGAGCTTCTTTTATATGATCCATGGCCATGTGCACAATTCCCGTTGCCGAAGCTATTGTTTCCAAACATCCCATTCTTCCGCAATTACAGCGGTATTCGTTTGGCGCAACTAAAATGTGTCCAATTTCACCGGCAGTGCCATTCGTTCCGTTCGAAATCTCTCCATTTGCGATAATTCCGCCACCAACTCCAGTGCCAAGCGTAATAAATATAAGGTTTTCAGCAGAGTTGCCGCTCCCTTTCCAGTTCTCCGCTAATGCTGCTAAATTAGCATCATTTTCTATAAATACAGGTAAACTTGATAATCGGTGAAGTTCTTCTTTCAGATTGAAGTTTTTCCAACCAATATTTACAGCCTCTTCCACGATACCAGTTACTGGATGTATAAAGCCTGGAGCGCCCACACCTATTCCTATTATTTTATTTTCTATTTTGTATTTTGATAAGGTATCCGCTATCGATGCCCAAATATCTTTTACAATTGTCTTTCCTGCATTATCTTTGTTCGTTGGTATTTTCCACTTAACTAAAAATTCTCCCTTATGATTGATTAAGCCGATTTTTACAGTAGTGCCTCCAATATCTATGCCTATCATCAACTCATCCATTTAGACGTACTCCTTATCATGTAAGTTTAGCGGATTGCTTCCTTATGAGTAGGTTACTCCTGAATGATCAAACAACATCTTATTTTATCTGATACACTCGGGCTTCATACGGACGGAAAGTCATCGTATCCAGTGTTTCATGAGCCTCTTGCACCTGATAGTTGCTTAATCGCAATTCCGCCTGCTTCCCTAGTAAATTTTCAGGGAACTCGAAATCGGCAGTACCATCCAATAAGTTTGTTAAAATAACATACTGTTGCTCACCTAACGTACGCACGTAAGCATAAATTTGCTCATGTTCTTCTAAGATAAGTTCATAGCTACCGTATATGAGTGTCTCATTTCCACGGCGCAGCTCGATCAACTTCTTATAATAATGGTAGATGGAATCGGGATTCTCCAGTTCGGCTTCTACATTGATTTCCTTCACATTTGGATTTACTTTCATCCATGGTGTTCCCGTTGTAAATCCGCCGTTTTCCTTACTATTCCATTGCATCGGTGTTCGGGAGTTGTCCCGGCCGCTCTTCCAGATGATTTTCATCACCTCTTCATGACTTTTACCGGCTACCCGTTCTTCTTTATAAAGTGTTTTAATTGCAACATCATTATAATCATCAATGGAATCAAACTTGACGTTCGTCATTCCAATCTCTTGCCCTTGATAAATAAACGGTGTTCCTTGCATTAAAAAGTACATGGTTGCAAAGCTTTTTGCCGATTTTTCCCGCAAGTCCGTATCATTTCCCCATGTGGAAACAGAACGAGGCTGATCATGATTTTCTAAGAACAGAGCATTCCAGCCGATACCATCCAGACCTTTTTGCCATTTGCTGAGCGCTTTTTTAAGACCTTGCATATCGAGTCCGCCTGTTGCACTCTTGCCCCAAAGGTCCAAATGTTCAAATTGGAAAATCATATTGAAAAAGCCATTCTCCTCGCCGACCCATGCATCCGCTTGTTGAATTTTGACTCCGTTCGCTTCTCCGACGGTCATAATATCATATTTATCAAATGTTTCTTTTCTTAGTTCCTCCAGGAAAACTTCAATTCCAGGTCGGTTCATATGTCCCTCATACGAAGGAACATATTTTTGATTGTCGGGGTTCGGCATATCCGGAAAACCGGGAACTTTTTTAATATGTGAAATTGCATCGACTCGGAAACCATCGATTCCTTTGTCCAACCACCAATTCACCATTTTATACAAATCGTGGCGAACTTCCGGGTTTTCCCAGTTGAGGTCTGGTTGTTTACTGGCGAATACATGCATGTAATATTCCCCTGTCTTCTCATCGTATTCCCAGACGGACCCTCCAAAGATAGATTCCCAATTATTCGGGGCTTTGCCGTCTATCCCAGGATGCCAAATATAATAATCCCGGTATGGATTGTCCCTTGAAGAACGGGATTCAATGAACCATTCATGCTTATCCGATGTATGGTTAATGACGAGGTCCATAATCAATTTCATACCACGGGCATGTACCTCTTCCAGTAATTCATCAAAATCTTCCATCGTTCCGTATTCGGCTGAAATTCCCTGGTAATCGCTAATATCGTAACCATTATCAATGTTCGGAGATGGATAGATTGGGGAGATCCAAATGACATCAATCCCTAAATCCTGTAAATAATCCAATTTCGAGATGATACCTTGGATATCCCCGACGCCATCTCCATTTGAATCCATAAAACTTCGCGGATAAATTTGATAGGCTACCGCTTCCTTCCACCACTGGCTAGTCATACTTATTTCCTCCTTTAGCTGAACGGTTTGATATAGAACATCAGCTAATTCTTTTCCTGTAAAGCAAGATTATGCCCACCAGATATTAGCGGGGGCCTCTTCCATATTGATAGCTTTCAAGTTTCGAACTGCTGCGCGAAAGCCTTCATCAATAGACATGATTGGATCTTCATGTTCAATGCTCATGACATAATCATAGCCATACGTCCTTAATGCACTAACTATGTTAGACCATTCTTGGATACTATGACCGTACCCAACTGAACGGAAACTCCATGCACGCGTCTGGACATCTGCATATGGCTGCATGTCTGTCAGTCCATACATGTTTACATTATCTTGATCAATAAATGTGTCTTTCGCGTGGAAATGATGAATCGCATTTTCCTTACCTAATATTTTAATCGCTGCAACCGGGTCGATGCCTTGCCACCATAAATGACTTGGGTCCAGATTAGCACCAATTGCCTCGTTCGTTGCATCTCGCAGTTTCAGTAATGTATAAGGTGTATGAACGAGAAAGCCTGCATGAAGTTCCAATCCAACTTTCACCCCATGATCTTTTGCAAATTGAGCTTGCTCTTTCCAATAAGGAATCAATTTTTTCTCCCATTGCCAATTTAAAATATCAGTGTACTCGGTTGGCCATGGTGTCACAGGCCAGTTAGGGTATTTGGAATCTTCATGTGATCCTGGTGTACCGGAAAACGTGTTGACGACTGGTACATCCAGCATTTGCGCAAGTTTCACGGTTTTCACGAACATATCATGGGATTTTTTTGCATGTTCTTTATTTGGGGAAACCGGGTTATCATGGCAGCTGAATGCACTGATCGTTAAGCCCCTTGAATGGACTTTATCGATAAATTCCTTCCGTTTATCCTCATTAGCGAGTAATTCATCCACATCACAATGAGCAGTGCCAGGATTCCCACCAGTACCAATTTCAACTGCTTGCAATCCAGCTTCCTTTACATGATCCAACATTTGTTCAAAAGGTTTTTCATTAAATAATACTGTAAATACGCCTAATTTCATGGATACCGCCTCCAGTTAATTTAATGTTATACTTGATTTGTTTTCACTACTTTTGTAAATCGCTTCAATTATTTTAGTAACAGTTCTGGCTTGCTCGGGTTTGTTCACTAATTCCGCTTCCCCAAGACAGCTTTCAATAAAGTTTTTGGCCTGAAGAAATCCTGCTTTTGCTTGATCATCTTCTACTTTTGCTGTGGTTGTTAGGTATGCTCCGTGTTTCGGCTGATAGAATTCAATTGGAAATACATTCAATCCGCCATTCGAACCGGATATGCTTACATTTGTCGTATCTTCTTTTATATTTGCTGCCCAAGAGCATTCAAATAACATAGAGGCACCATTCTCAAATCGGATATAGGAAGATACATGGTCATCCACATCAAAAGATTCATGATCAAAGTTGCCCCAGTCGTTGAGCTGATTTGGCGTTTTGCTTAATCTGTTATACGTTGTTCCTGTTACTTCTACTGCGTTGGGTTCATCTAATAGCCAAAGTGCTGCATCCAAAAAGTGACAACCCCAATCTATCAGACTTCCTCCGCCTTGTAATTGTTTATTCGTAAATACACCCCAGCCCGGAACTTTCCGGCACCTTAATGCCTGGACCCTTGCTACAAGCGGGTCCCCAACCTCTTTCATCGTTTGTTTTGCCAGCTGAACAGATTCTATGAACCGATAATGATACGCAATGCTTAAACACTTATCCGCTTTCTTTGCTGCTTTGATCATTAAATCGCACTCTTCGGCCGTGATGGCCATCGGTTTTTCACATAAAACATGGACTCCTGCTTCTAATGCCGCGATAGAGATTTCTGCATGGAATTTATTCGGTGTGCAAATTGTCACCGCATCAACGGTGGCGAATAGTTCTTCATAATCGGAAAACACGTAAGGGATATTAAACTTTTCCGCTACTTCTTTTGCTTTTGTAATTTTAAGATCTTGTATTGCGGTAATTTCCACTTTGTCTGATAATGCCTGGTAGGCCGGGATATGACGATCTTGCGCTATCCCACCTACTCCGATGATTCCCATTTTCAATTTCCGCATCCATTTCACTTCTCCAAACTGATAATTCGTTTCGTTTCCACTGATTCCAATGCACCTAGAATCACTTGCAATGATTTCTTACCTTCCTCGCCATCAATTAATGGATTTGTATCATGAAGAATGGATTCGATGAAATGATCGATTGTATGTGAGGTTGTTTGACCTCCATCTTCATTCGATTGAATGCCATCCAACTCATACTTCACTACCTCTCCATTATTGTATTGCACAATAAGGGAGTATTCGGGATCATCCTCAAGCCTTAACGTTGCCTTTTCCCCATAAAGAATCGTTGAATTATCTTCTTTTGCGGTATATGCCCAGCTTGCTGCAAGTGTACCGACGATGCCGCTTGTTGATTTTAAAATTAACGTTGCATTATCATCGACATTGATATTTTCTTTCGCATTCGTTTCGACAAAAGCTCCAACCTCTACGAATTCCTCACCTAACAGATAACGCAGTAAATCCGCTTTATGTACACCAAGGTCACCCATTGCTCCGATAAAGGCCTGATCTTTTTTGAAGAACCAACTGTCCGCTCCGTCTGCACTCCAGCCTTCTGGGCCACCATGTCCAAAACTCGTACGGAAACTATAAATTTTTCCAATTTCACCTTGTTCGATTAATTTCCTTGCTTTTTGATGAGAAGAAACGAAGCGTTGATTATGGCCGATCATGAGTTTCTTATTATTCCTCTCGGCTGCTTCAATCATCTGTTCAGCTTCTTCACGGGAAGTTGCCATCGGTTTTTCACATAAGACATGAGCGCCTGCATTTAGGGCAGCGATACTTACTGGTGCATGTAAATAGTTAGGGAGACAGACGCTCACTGCATCGATATTTTCTGATTCCAGCAATGCTTCATAACTTGTATATGCCTTAGCATGATATTTTTCAGCAGTTTCTTTTACTCTTGCTTCATTAATGTCACTCACAGCGACAATCTCCACATGTGGGTTATTGTTGTATTCGATTAAGTGGCGGTGTTTTGCAATACTTCCACAGCCAATGACGGCAACACGAATTTTTGTCATAGGACGATTCCTCCTTCGATTATTTCTCGGCTATTTGTCTAGTGAATCCGCATTTCCATGCGCAGGGGGCCAGTCAATCTTCCATATTCACTCAGACTTATATTCACTTACGGATTCACGGTAAATTACTTTGTGTGGAATGATGATCCGTTTTGCCGGTTCTGATTTATTTACTGTCTTTTCTATTAATGCTTTAGCTGATTGTGCGCCTATTTCATAGATTTGTATATCAATCGTTGTTAATGCAGGACGTGTAATTTCTGATAAATATACATTATTGAAGCTTACTAACGAAATATCCTTTGGAACATGCAATCCCGAATCTTCAAGCATGCTTAAAACACCTAAGCTGATTAAATCATCACTAATTACAATCGCTGTCGGAGGCGTCTCGAGCGCTAATAAACTCTCTACTGCTTCCCGCCCTCCTGATTTCAGAAATTCGGTATGAATCTGATACGCTTCTTTATTTTCTAGTCCAGCTTCATCCAGTGCTGCTTTATAGCCTTCCTCACGGTCAACTGTTACGAATAAATCCCTTGCCCCACCAATAAAAGCGATTTTTTCATGCCCTTGTTCAATAAGATGTTCGGTAATTTCTTTCCCTGCTGAAAAGTTATCATTATCGACATGGGTTGTTTCGCTGATGTTCTCATAGGGCTTTCCAACGATAACAAACGGAAATTCACTTTCCCTAAGGAACTGCGTAACAGGATCATTCATCCGGGAATAAAGTAAGATCATACCGTCGACATAACTGCCATAAACCATACGTTCAACTTCCGCAAGTATTTCTTCCTCTGTTTGTCCGCTGGAAAGCATCATTGTATATTGTTCCTTATGTGTAACAGATCCAATTCCCCGTAATACTTCTGGGAAAAATGGGTTTTGCAATGCTTTGTCAGCAGATGATGGCAAGATAACACCGATTGACTTTGTTGATTTGGCAACTAAGTTTCGTGCATGAATATTCGGATGATAACCTAGCTTTTTCATTGCTTTTCGTACTTTTTTCTTTGTATCAGGACTAATTCTCGGATTATCGGCAATTACCCTAGAAACTGTAGAGGGTGATACACCTGTTACCTTTGCTATGTCTTTAATTGTTACCATTTTCCATTTCACCCCGCTTCTTTAATCGACTGACTTCCCATACTGGGTCTTTATTTTCTGTAGTTGTTTCCTTTCAACGTACTCATCACTGAAGTGAGTATGATAAAACACAGCGAGCAAGATAAAGATTAGAGCCGTTGACTGTGTCATAATAATGACAATAACATCGAATCCTAACAATCCCATAATCATTGCGATTAAAGTTGCTAATCCAAGTGTGTTTACAATTAGATTGACAGATTCTTTATATGTCCCTATTGATGAGGATTGACCTCTCTTCGTTAAATAGATGAAGAATGAAGCACCTATTACAAAAAAGAGCAGGCTTGCAAAGGCGATATTAAAAACAGCAAAGATTAAGCCACCTACAACGATTGCTTTATTCTGGGTAAACCATTGATTAGAAATCGCTGCTTGCAGTTCTTTTTCATTGGTTACTCCAGACAAATTGAAATCCCGAGTATATTTAATGTTTGCAATTGGCTGCCCCGCTTCTTTGATTGTTATGCCTTCCTTTTGGAAGAGGACTGCATTTTCCATTTCCAGCGCTTGCTCCATTTTCTCATCTGATAAATTTCCGCCGATCACGCCAGTTTCTTTCTCTTGATAGAAAGTAGGAGCATGCTCCATTTCTCCTTGAGAGAAAGTTGCATTTTCTAATGAGGTCACGGTTGTGTCATCAATAAGTGCAAACGCATTCGGATACGTTTCATCAATTTCGTAAGTATCCATTTTCGCAAAATCCAGCGACACTGGGATCAAAATCAAACCATTTAAAAAGAAAAACACAATAATGATTTGCAACCAGTTTAATTGATGTCTCCCCGTAAACATGTCGGTAGGCCTGAATATACTTTTAAAGTAATTTAATGGGAATATATCTGTTTTCATCTATACTCACTTCATTTCTATGATTTAAATCGATTATCCTTTTGTTCCGCCTGCAGTTAAACCGGAAACAAAATTCTTTTGTAACATAAAGAATAAGATACTAATCGGTATCGCAATTAAGATTGCCCCTGCAGAGAAGAGTGCTACTTTCTGTTCTTGCGGATTACTAATAAATGTATGTAATCCAATTGCTACAGTGTAATTTTCAGGTGACCGCAATAGGAATTTAGCTAACATGTATTCGCCAAACGGTGTCATAAATGCCCATAATGCTTGAACAGCAATCATCGGTTTTGCCATTGGCAGCACGATTTGTGCGAATATCCTGAAGTGACCAGCACCATCCAGCTTTGCCGATTCATCCAAATCGTATGGTATCGTATCAAAATACCCCTTCATGAGCCATGTATTCATCGGAATACCTCCACCAATGTAAAGGAACATCAAGAACCAACTTTGGTCGAGTGCACCTAACAGCAATGCCATAACGTAGAAAGCAACTAAAGTAGCAGTCGTTGGTATCATCTGTACGAGTAAGAAAAACATCAAGCTTTTCTTACGGCCAATAAAACGGTAACGGCTAAATGTATAACCGGCCAATGTAATAAGTATCACCTGGACAATCATCGTGACAAATGCAATGACCAACGTATTAATATACCATTCGCCATAGAGTGTTTCTGTAAATAATCTCCTGAAGTTATCCAATGTCCATGTCGCATCGAAACTGAGATCAAAGGCGGAGATGTTACCGGCTTTAAACGCGGAGCTTGCTGTTATCAACAAAGGATACAATATAATCACGGATAGGAGTAGTAAAAATGCATACGTGAAAAACTTTGTAAAGAATCGGGAAGATTTTTGTGATCGGAATAAATTACTCATCGTTAATCCTCCATTTCAAATGCTTTTGTCTTTTTAAATACAATCAACGCAATAGTAATGACAAATATCGAAATAAATAATGTTACTGCTGCTGCAATTGAATATTGTGGTGATGTTCCAGTTGTAAGCTTAAATATCCATGATATTAAGATATCCGTTGAACCCGCACCTGCTCCGATACTTCCTGGTCCGCCTTCATTAAAGAGGTAAATCATGTTGAAGTTGTTCAGATTAAAGGTATATTGCGTAATAAACACTGGCGCTGCAATCATTAATATCGTTGGAAGGGTTATATGACGAAAGCGCTGGATTGGACCAGCCCCATCAATTTTTGCTGATTCATATTGTTCTTCTGGAATAGATTGCAAGATTCCCGATACCAGCACATAAATATAAGGGAATCCTAACCAACCTTGAACTAATATAATTGCTATCTTAGTAAAAAAGGGGTCCGTCTTCCATGGTAAAGCTCCCAAATCTATAAAAGGAACAAGCGAATTGATAAACGGAATGACCTGTGAATTTATTGCTCCCAAGCTATCATTAAACATGTTTGAGAAACTCATAATAGTAATGAATGCAGGTACAGCCCACGGGAGTAAGAAAATAATTCCAAATAACCGTTTAAACTTAATAAACTTCTGGTTTAACACAACTGCCGTAAATATACCGATCGCTATTTGTAATGAAGTGGCACCTAGTGTCCAAATTATCGTCCAACCAAGTACAGCTATAAATGTATCACGATACGAGCTGAGGAAGAACATATTGATAAAGTTTTCAAACCCAACCCAATCAATTAAACTAGCTGGAGGTATATGATAAAAGTCATAGTTTGTAAATGAGATAAAGATCGTAACTAAAACCGGGAAGATAATTGCAAAAATCATAACTAGGTAAGCGGGTATTGTAAATAGATAAGGAAAACCATTATGATACACATTCTTCAAAATATCCTTCGCCGTTTTATTTATTTTCTTTTCCTCAACGATTTGTATTGCAACTTTCCTCGCATCATAAATATTAATGGCATAAAATAAGAAAAATATAACTGTCAAAAGTAGTTGCAAGGATCCCTCTATGAGCAAGAATAAAGAATGATCCTCACCTGGTGTTAACCCTAACGTAACCATACCAGTAAACGCAGCAAAACCAAACACAATCATTTCATAAATAAACAAAGCGAATACTACTAGAAAGGCAATGCCTTTAAATGTTTGTTTGTTATAAAACTGACCTATTCCTGGAATGACTGAGAGCCATGTCGCTGTTCTTACCCTCTTCTTCGCGTCCTTTGTACGTTCCACAACAGTGTCACTCCCTTTTTCCAAATGCCCGGCAGAGCCTAATTGGGCCCTGCCGTTACATTGTTTTCCTTATTGATATTTTTGTTCGATATTTTCTTGAATGACTTTTACTGCATCATTCGCTGATTCTTCCGGTGTTTTATTACCAGAAGCAGCATCGAACATTAATGTTTCTGCACCTTTCCAAACTTCAGCCATTTCAGGTATATTCGGCATTGGAACAGAAGTGTTATATTGTTCAATTACCGCGCTTGTTAACTCGTTATCTCCTTGGCTGACTTCTTCTTTTGTGAAATTGTTAGCAGGGATTTCTGCTCGCATATCATATAGTATTTTTTGATTTTCTTCGTTTGTTACATAAGTCAACCATTCTTCTGCCAGCTCTTTATCTTCTGCATAATTACTGATGATCCATGCTTTCCCGCCGGCAAATGGTTGGTAAGCTTCACCATTTGGAAGAGTTGGTATAGCAGATACGCCGTAATTTAGACCTGCTTCATTATAAGTCGCAGCTTGCCAAGGTCCACCGATAATAGCTGCAGTGTTTCCACCCGTGAATTGGGCATCAATGAAATCTCCTGCAGAGGTGGCATCCATCATTCCTTGTGGCCATACATCCTGGAACCATTTTGTCGCATACGCAATTCCTTCAATTGCGCCTGGATCATTCAAGCCAACGTCTGTCGGGTCTGTTCCGTCTTGTCCAAACACATAACCACCATGTCCTGCAAGGAGTCCATATGTGCTATAGAAGTCCAACCAATTTGCTAAGAATACAGTACTCTTACCACTTTCAGAAGCAAATGCAAAACGCTCATCATCTATTAGAGCTTCCAATTCCTCAAAAGTTTCCGGTGCCGCGTCTAGTAAATCTTTATTATAATAAAGGACTAATGCTTCAATAACGAATGGAGCTCCGTAAATTTTCTCTTCAAATGTCACTTGCTTTTCGTCTGTTTCATCATATCTTCCATCTTCAGGGAACGTATATTCCGCTAAATGTCCTTGTTGGCCTAAGTTTCCAACACGGTCATAAGGAGCAATCATAACGTCCGGTGCAAGTCCAGCTGGACCATCTAATGGCAACGCCTCCAACGTGTCGAACATGTCTTTTTCTGAAACCTTAATGGTGACACCATGTTCTTCTTCAAATGCAGGGGCAATTTCCTCTATAAAGCCGATATAATCATCCTCCACCCCAACTTCTAATGTTGCGGATCCTGTACTTTCTCCTCCATCCGTTGAATTGGATGAATCAGCTTTGTCTTCTTTGCCACCACTACAAGCTGCTAAAAACAGAATTGCAACCATAATCATACTTAATGTAAACTTTTTCCAATTCCTTATATTCATTTTACAACCCCTCTTTCACGTTTTGTCGATTAATTCAATCTTTTGCCCCCGAAAGACTACTAAAACGCTTTCTTAAATTACCAAAAAATGATTTTGTTTTAAGTATTATATCTCCTTTCCAATATCGTAGTTTTGAAGATTGCGAAATCGTTTGCACAACCTCTATTAATATATTATACTAAACTCAAGATTTGCGCAAACGATTTCATTAAATATTTTTAGTTTTATATATAAATAGGATAATTCAAATACTATTTTCCCTCGCGTTTTAAGGAGAAAAAGAGACTATCAATTTAGTGTCAAATCTACCTTTATTATTGACAGCCTAATCCGCTTACATTACATTAAATGGAGAACAACTTAAGGGCAATGCTTTGTACAAATGACAACAACCCCGATTTCTAACATTACGGAAATCGGGGTTTCTATTTCAGAAAGGAGAAAATTAAATGCTAAAAGAAGCAATCTACCACCGTCCAAAGAATAACTTCGCATACGCTTATGATAAGGACACATTACATATCGTACTGCAAACGAAAAAGAATGATATGGAGTCTGTTGCACTTCTGTTTGGAGATCCGTATGACTGGAAAGATGAGGTATGGCAAACGCAAACGGTTGAAATGATTAAGTCAGGATCGACCGCCTTATATGATTATTGGTTTATCGCAGTAAAACCTGAGTTCTACCGGATGCGCTATGGATTTCGTTGCATGGATTCTAGTGAAACATGCTATTACACGGAGAGTGGTATTTATTCTGATCCTCCAGCAGATATTTCAAATTACTTCTGCTTCCCGTACTTGAATCAAATCGATGTCTTCCAAGCACCAGACTGGGTTAAGGACACTGTTTGGTATCAAATTTTTCCAGAACGGTTTGGAAACGGGGACCCATCATTAAATCCGAAGGGAACTTTACCATGGGGGTCAGCTGCACCGACTGCTACAAACTTCTTTGGCGGTGATTTTCAAGGCGTTATCGATCACTTGGATTATCTTGTTGATTTAGGAATTAATGGTATCTATTTCACGCCTATTTTTAAAGCGTATTCCAATCATAAATATGACACGATTGATTACATGGAAATTGATCCGCAATTTGGGGATAAGGAAACTTTCCGCCGTCTCGTGCGGGAATGTCATCAGCGGGGAATTCGTGTCATGCTTGATGCGGTATTTAATCATAGCGGCTATTATTTCCCTCCATTTCAAGATGTACTGGATAAACAAGAGAAATCAGCTTATACGGAGTGGTTCCACCTTCGAGAATTCCCTGTAAAACCAGAGCCAGTACCAAATTATCATGCGTTTGGCTTTGCTGGATCCATGCCGAAGCTCAATACGGAAAATCAGGAAGTGAAAGCCTACTTACTAAAAGTTGCCCGCTACTGGATCGAGGAATTTGATATCGACGGGTGGCGTTTAGATGTCGCGAATGAAGTCGATCATCAGTTTTGGAGAGATTTTAGAAAAGAAGTGAAAGCAGTGAAACCGGACGCTTATATATTAGGAGAAATTTGGCATGATTCAATGCCTTGGCTTGGCGGCGACCAATTCGATGCTGTCATGAATTATCCGTTTACAAATAGTGCAATCGATTTCTTTGCAAAAAATGAGCGATCTCCTGAAGACTTTACGAATTCCATTACCAATGTATTGCATATGTATCCAGCGAATGTGAATAAAGTTGCATTTAATTTGCTTGATAGCCACGACACACCGCGGATTTTGACATTAGCAGATGGCGAGATGGATCGTGTGAAACTTCTATATCTCTTTCAACTTTCTTTCATTGGTACACCTTGTATCTATTATGGGGATGAAATTGGGATGGAAGGCGGTCAAGATCCGGGTTGCCGCGCATGTATGGTATGGGACGAAACGAAGCAGAATCGAGAGTTGTTTACGTATGTTAAAAATCTGATTGCAATGCGAAAAACAATTCCCGCTTTTGGAAATGATGGTACGTTCCAAATCGTTATGTACGATAATGAAACAAATACATTGGTCTATCAAAAGCAAGCAGATAACCGGCGTATCCTTTTTGTAATAAATAATAGTACGGAGGAACAGACGTTAGGTTTACCAGATTTTCCTGAAAAATATTGTAGCGAACTAGTAGTTGGAACTAGTATAGATACAGTCTATTCACGAAAGCCGATTCAACTGACAGCGTCAGATAAGATAAAAGTCTCTACTTTAGGATTTCGCATTTTTGAGTATAGTAATGAATAGATTCACTTTCTAAATATATACCTAAGGACAGTTCTTGTTAAAAAATCACAAGAACTGTCCTGTCATCAAAGATCACGGACATAAAGAGAAACAAAAAAAAGATACCCCCGCATGGAGATACCTTTATAAAAACGAACTATGCTTCTTTTTCCTGCAAAATAGGGACAGGATTATTTTCTACTTTTTTCTCTGGTTTCATATTAAAAATAATGTTTAAAACAATAGCAGTTACACTTCCTGCAACAATACCATTACTCGTTAAAATTTGTAAGCTTGCCGGTAAAACAGAGAATAATTCTGGAACAACAGTTACTCCAAGACCCATTCCCACCGAACACGCGATAATCATAGAGTTCTCAGACGAATCCCCCATTACTTTTCCAAGCATTTTAATCCCTTGTGAAATAACCATACCAAACATAGCAAGCATAGCGCCACCTAATACGGATGTTGGGACGATGGTTGTTAAGGCTGCAATTTTAGGAACCAACCCTAATACAATTAAAATAATACCTGCAACCAAGATAACTTTACGTTTTTTCACGCCTGTCAATTGAACCAATCCTACGTTTTGCGAGAATGCTGTATATTGAAATCCATTAAATACTCCACCTAAAAACACAGCAAGACCTTCTGCACGATAACCCTTTGCTAAATCTTTTTCGGTTAACTTTTTGTCTGTTATATCACTTAGTGCAAAATAAACACCTGTGGATTCTACTAATGATACCATTGCAACAAGACACATCGTAATGATTGCTGAGACTTCAAAAGTAGGCATCCCGAAATAGAAAGGATGGGGCATATGCAAATAAGACGCATCTGCAACCGCACTAAAATCGACTTTCCCCATAAAACCAGCAACGATTGTACCGATGACTAAGCCAATTAAAATGGAAATAGAACGAATAAATCCTTTTGCAAAACGATACATAAGGATGATAAAAGCCAACGTACCAAAACCTAATAAAAGATTAATAGAAGAACCGAAATCACTTGCACCTTGACCGCCAGCCAAGTTATTAATAGCAACTGGAATTAAAGTGAGACCAATAATTGTGACAACACTACCTGTTACAACTGGTGGAAAAAATCGAACAAGTTTCCCAAAAACGGTACTAATAAGAATAATGAATAATCCGGAACAAATAATAGCACCGTAAATAGCAGAAATGCCAAATTCTCCACCAATAGCTATTATTGGACCTACAGCTGTAAAGGTACACCCAAGTACAACCGGCAATCCAATTCCAAAGAAACGATTACTCACTACTTGTAGCAGAGTTGCGACACCACACATAAATATATCAATAGCAACTAAATAGGTTAACTGTTCCGTTGTTAGACCGAGTGCACCACCGATAATAAGCGGTACTAAGATGGCACCAGCATACATAGCTAAAACATGCTGAAGACCTAAGGCAGTTGTTTTCATTTTATAGTTCCTCCTTGAAGGTTACTTTTCCATCAGCCAACGAGTCAATAATAGCTAATGACTCTACACGGATTCCTCGTTCTTCTAACAACGCTCTACCGGTTTGGAATCCTTTTTCAATAACAATTCCTATACCAACTAATGTCGCTCCTGACTGTTCGACGATATCAGTAAGTCCTAGAGCTGCTTGTCCATTCGCTAAAAAGTCATCAATGACCAGAACATTATCCTCTTTTGAAATGTATTGTTCGGAAACGGATATCTCGTTCGATTCCTTTTTTGTAAAAGAATATACTTCCGCTGAATATAAGCCATCAATTAAAGTTAAAGATTTACGTTTTCTCGCAAAAACCGTTTTTACACCAAGTTCTAGAGCCGTCATTACAGAAGGAGCAATACCAGAAGACTCTAATGTTAATACTTTCGTGATTCCAGCGTCTTTAAAACGTTGGGCAAACTCCTGTCCAATTTGTTGCATTAATACAGGATCAATTTGATGATTTAAAAATGAATCCACTTTTAGCACGGATTCCGATAATACATTTCCCTCTTCTAAGATTTTATGCTTTAAGGCCTTCATATAAATCTCCTTCCAAATTTTAAATAAAAAAAGCTTAAGAAATACTCCTTACTATGAAGAAGCATATTCTCAAGCTTAAAAGTTTGAAATTAGAGTAATCCCTTAGAAATGTGATTACTCTCTGCTTTTTCATAGTCGGTTTATTTACGGTAAACCGGTAGAAACTCGCAAGCCATATTCTCGCTATTATATGAAAAATGTATTTAGTTTTCAAATTTATTTCCAGTATAACACGGATTTTCCGAATTACAACCCATAAAACGAAGTGAAATGTTTCTAAAAAATTGTGTTTTAGTATGAAAGGGGATACAGTTCCATTTTAAAGTATGGATTTTAATGTAGATAGTAAAAGGCCAGTATTCAACATGAATACTGACCTTCGATTTTCACTATGTAGTACAGCCACATTTGCCGTATTTGTTATAATAAAAAGTTTTAAACCACCACTTCACCAAGTGGGTGTTCGCAGAAATCTTCCTGCCTTCCGTTACATGACGGCCCGGCATTTGGATTCCGATGTAAAACTCCCTATTATCTTATTAGAGGTTAAAACTTTAATTAAATACGCACAATGTAGCTTGTAACTATATATTACACGTTCCTATCATAAATGGCAATAGTAAATTTTTCCTAACCATTTTTGACCTATGCAGAATTTACACAAACAAAATCTCAAAAACTTCTGTTAATTGCTGAACTCTTTCGTCATTTTGTACATTCTTCGCGTAGTTCAATTCATTTTCCAGTACATTATCTAAGTATGCAACTTCTGATTCTTCTAGATCATCTACGAATTCCTTTTCACTTTTATAGTGGTTCTGTTCTATTTTCTTTATAATATGTTGACAAACTTCATTTTCACTATAATTGGATAATGACTCCCGCAGATATCTTAGTGTGTTATCTATGATCATTCACCTCTTACTTAGATCTTCGTATTTTTCTTTTTTGCCCGCTGCTCTAATTGTGATTTTGGCTGTTGATCAGCAACATCTTCTGTTAAACCTTGAGGATTCACACTTGAATTGACTCTTTTGTTTCTCGATTTCTTATCCGTCATGATTAACACCTCCAATCATAGTGTTTCTAAAATTTTTCATTATATCCTAATTAATACGAAAAAGAGCGAAACAATATTGTTTCGCTCCTGCCAACTATTTTATAGCAATGTCCTCATACGTTTTTCGTAATGAACGTTTTAGTATTTTTCCACTTGGATTTTTCGGCAGTTCATTCGTAATGACGATATATTTAGGTATTTTAAATTTGGATAATTTTTGTTTACAATAAGCTAATATTTCATCTTTTGATAAAGATTTTCCGTCTTTTGGTACAACAATAGCAGTGACCGCTTCAATCCAGTATGCATCTGGAACTCCAATAACCGCAACTTCTGATACTCCATCTAACTGGTAAATAAGTTCTTCTACCTCTCTACTTGAAACATTGACACCGCCAGTATTGATCATATCCTTTTTTCGATCAACTATTGTAATATATCCATCTTCGTCCATAACACCTAAATCCCCGCTATGAAACCACCCATTTCGAAATGCTTCTGCCGTTTTTTCAGGATTATGCAAATATCCTTTCATTGCATGTGGAGTTCGATGGACAATTTCTCCTATTTCACCAGTAGCTACCTCTTGGTCATTTTCATCTACTATTTTAGTTTGACAGTTTAAAACTACTTTTCCAGCTGAACCGAGTTTTTTTAATTGGTCTTCAGGTCTTAGGACAGTAACTAAAGGCGCTACTTCCGTTTGACCATAACAATTCCAAAGTTGCATGTTAGGAAGCCGCTCACTTAACTCCTTAATCACTTCTCGTGGCATAATGGCCGCTCCATAATACCCTTTTCTTAAAGAAGATAAATCAAACATTTCAAAATCCGGATGACGCAATAATCCAATCCAAACAGTCGGTGGACAGAATAGGGATGTTACCTTCTTCTCTTCAATGGTTTTGAGAATCGCTTCAGGAGTTGCCGAACCAAGAATAACACCACTTGCCCCCATATAAACACTCGGTCCTAAAAAGACATGGAGTTGTGCGCTGTGATATAGTGGCAAGGCATGAATCACCACATCATTCGTTTCCATTTTTGCATCTATTACCGTGCTCATATACTCGCTGATAATACTTTTGTGCGTTAACATAACACCCTTTGGTTTCGATTCCGTTCCACTCGTATACAAAACGTGAGCAAGATCGTCGTCATCGATATCCGCTTCAATTGTTTCTGTCGGCTTACCTTCTCTTGCTACAGACAACATATTTTGGATAACGGTCTTTCGTACGTTCCAATAAATCACCGAGTGTATTTCTTCTTGCACGCCTTACCATTTTATCTAATTCAGCTTGTGTATGAACGGTCATCCCATCACTCCTTAAAGAAAATTAGATGCATCTATTTTAAAGAATTTTCTATCTATTATTTTAATTCAGTAATGTACTTTAATCAATTAACTACTACACTTTTTTTCATCTCAACGTCTAGTGGGGGGTTCCATAATGATAGAATATTTCTCGAGTGCACGGGAAATATACCATTTATAGGTAGTAAGAGTAAAAAATCCTTTCCTTACTGCACCCAACGTTATAGGTCTGGCTAATGCCAAATCTTTTCTGAATTGGAGGTTTTTGTGATGGGTCAAATTATTTCATGGATTCTATTTATAGCCCCCTGGTTTTTATTACTCCCTTTAGATTCACAACGCGTAAAGCGTTTTATGTCAGTAGGTCTATTTGTGGCTGTATTATATACAGTTATTTTCCAAATCGCTGAAGTATGGAATAGGTGGGATGTACACGAGGAAAACAATATTTTCTTTCTTACCAACATTTCATCTTTCGTATATGGTTTTTTGATTGTAATAACCATTTATATGTTTTATTTTACGTACTCGAATTTTTGGCTATTCCTAATTGCGAACTGGATTATCGATTTCATTCAAGCTCTTATTATAAGTCCTTTTATCTTTCAGAAGGTTGGGCTGTATACGATGAACAATATGTCTAATTTCGGACTCTTTGTTATGATTGCTATTACCGTACCTGTCGTTTACTTATATCAAAGATGGCAAGATTCCGCGCTTAGACAGTCGGACAATAACGATAGGTAAAAGCTATTTCTTTTCCAAGAGCTATCCCCCTAAACATCAGATCACACCATTCACATTCTTGAGGATAGATATCCTAGCCTAAAATGCTATGAAGCACAACTATCTTGTTGTGCTTCATAGCATTTCTCCATCATATCCTTCATTCCCAAGCCAGTTTATTATTCTCTAAAGATTCTCTCCAAATTAATTTCCATCTTATTCTTTTTCTTTTGCCTTAAATAATACTTTTCCATTCACTTCTTTTCTTTCTACCCTTTTCATATTTTCTAAATAAATCAATCTAGTTAAAACTGCCATGAATGCACTTAAGTCAATGATAATGTTCATCGTACCATAGATCTCTTCACATACTTGTTTAACAGTTTTATATTCATCTTTTACAGCAGCATGTACTTCTTCAAGACGCATCATATGTCTCTCTTGCAATTCCGTTACACGTTTTTTAAATTCATAAATCGGTTCTCCATGTCCTGTCAAAGCAATTTTAGGAGAATAACCTTTGATAACTTCCAACGACTGGAAATAGTCTTGTAATGGATTCCCTTCTTCTTCAGCAGTCCATACACCAACTACCGGGGAAACATCTTTTAATACATGGTCTCCAACAATGAGAACGTTCTTTTCTTTATTGTAGAAACAAAAATGATCATATGCGTGACCCGGAGTCCATATGGTTTCATATAAATCGTCACCTAGTTTAATTTTTTGGTGATTTTCAAACGTTTCATCTGGTTGAAAAGCAAAAATCCTCTTATTTTCAAAATAAAAATTAGGTAGATTAGGTCCATCATACTTTTTGATATATGCTCTTACTTGTTCTAAATCTTGATTTAATGCTTTCTCCATTTCTTTCATACTTATTTTTGGTATAGCAACAGGAACGCCAACTGTCTCTTGGAACCAACGAGCTAGTCCAACATGATCTTCGTGTGTATGAGTTATAACTACCTTTTCTATCTTGATACCTGTATCTAATACGTCTTTCCATATTTCAACAGCTTCATCTAAATTAGCACCTGTATCAATTACGGTATAACCATTTTCTCCTTCAATTAAATAACTATTGACATCTCCCATCCCCATCGGAAATGTTACGATTAATCTTTGTATTCCTTCAGTAATCTCTGTTAACATAATTCTTCCTTCTTTCTTTAAATTGCTATTTCCTTTTTCCATTCGGTAAATTCATCCATTATTTTTTTATTAATTTCAAATCCAATTCCTGGTTTTATCGGAACTTCAATCATACCTTGTTCCACAACTACTTCCGGTGTAATAATATCTTTTTCCCAATAATTTTGCGAACCAGCAGTATCTCCTGGGAGAACAAATTGTGGCAAAGTGGTTAATGCTATATTGTGAGCCCTACCTATTCCCGCTTCAAGCATTCCACCACACCAAACTTCCATCTGATGTTCTTGGCAAAAGTCATGAATCCTTTTAGCCTCTGTTAGCCCGCCAACTCGTCCTATTTTAATATTGATTATTTTACAGCTTCCTAATTCAAATGCTTTTCTAACATCTTCCAAAGAATGAATACTTTCATCTAAACAAATCGGGGTATCCATTTCCTTTTGCAATTTAGCATGTTCAACAATATCATCATGTGCCAAAGGTTGTTCTATCATCATAAGATTTAATTCATCTAATTTTTTCAAATGATTAATATCCTCTAAACTGTAGGCAGAATTTGCATCTGCCATAATTGCTGTATCCGGAAAATGGGAGCGCACTTCCCTTAATACTTCAATATCTGCCCCCGGTTTAATTTTTAATTTTATTCGCTTATACCCTATTTGAAGTGCATCCTCTATTTTCTCAATTAAATCTTTGATAGTTGGCTGAATCCCAATACTTATTCCTACTTCTATTTTCTTCTTATCTCCACCAAGTGCTATGCTTAATGAAACATTTTCTCGTTTAGCATATAAGTCCCAAATCGCACCTTCTATAGCTGCCTTAGCCATATTATTTCTTCTTATCGGCTGAAACACCTTAGAAACATCGTTTGGGTGGGTCAACCTACTTCTCTTCAAAATAGGAATCAAAAAATCCTCTAACATATGTTGTGTTGTTTTTACCGTCTCTTCCGTATACCAAGGCTCTGAAAACGCGACCGATTCCCCGTATCCACAGTTTCCTTCCCCATCATAAACTTCTATTACAAAAAACTCCTTATCTTGAGTCGTTCCAAAACTCGTTATAAATGGATTTTTCAGTCGCATGTTTAATTTTCTTAGGACTATTTTCTTTAATGGTATTGTCATTATGATGTCCTCCCGGAACATATTCTTTACCTTATTATAGAATAGAACCCTTAGAGTTCTCCAGTTATTGCCCACTTATCAGGTACATCCAAATATGTTACTATGAAATATAGATTGATAATTTAAGAGTTTAGGGGTGAAAAAATGGTTAAAAAAATGAACGTGGAAAGTTTCAACCTCGATCATACTAAAGTTCAAGCACCATACATTCGCTTAGCAGGTATTACAGAAGGTGCAAATGGAGATATTATTCATAAATATGACCTTCGTTTTAAACAACCTAATAAAGCACATATGGAAATGCCTGCTTTACATTCATTAGAGCATTTAATGGCCGAATTAATTAGAAACCACCACAGTACGATTGTGGATTTAAGCCCAATGGGATGTCAAACTGGTTTCTACCTCACCGTTTTAAATGACGATAATTACGATGGCATTTTAGATACAATCGAAAAAACATTAGAAGATGTTTTGAAAGCAGAAGAAGTTCCGGCATGTAATGAGGTACAATGTGGCTGGGCTGCTAGCCACAGCTTAGAAGGCGCGAAGGAATTAGCTCGTGAAATGCTAGCAAAACGAAATGAATGGAAAGACGTATTTGGAGAGTAATTAAATCCATTAAATCCTTTATAGCTTAATAACACACCTCAAAAGTTGAGTGAAATCAAACTTTTGAGGTGTTTTTTTAAATCTAATTCAAGCTTTATTTGGGCCAAACACCCGCTTTTCAACAGAAGATTCTTTCCCTTCCAACCGCTTCTCCAATGTTTGCCGCCAATTGGATGCCAAAAATTCGCAGGAAGCAAGATCCTTCGCAAGTTGTAAGTCATCTTTTCTTTCATACATCACTTCATTACATTTTGAAATGGTCCATTCTGGATAAGGCCGTTCTAACAGAATAAGATTTTGTTTTTCTTGAACAAACCCCTCTTTTAAAACCCGAAAATACCATCCCGTTCTCCCCGTATTCTGGATTCGTAAAGCAAAATCTATGATCTTAAAGCGACGCGCTGGTTTCCAACAAGGTCTACGCGGTTGAGATACCTGAATAATTGCATCACCGAATTGATAAGTATCTCCTATACAAACCGTTTCCTCATCCAAATAATTAACTGCGATATTTTCACCCATTGCCCCAATCCCAATATGTATATCAAGCTCCAATTTCCATGTATCATAATGTTTTGTTGAATAAGCGAAAACAGCTTTTTCCGATCCTCCATGATTTTTCTTATCTGCAACTTCATCTCCTGCTAACCCACTATTACTAAGCCATTTCTTATCGTGAACAGTGTCCTTAAATATACCACTCTCCCACTCACGCTCCATCGGATTTTTAGCTTCGGGTTTTCCAATTTGCTTAACTTTTCCTACTAACAAATTTTGAACATAAGGATTATTCATAACAATCACCTCCTAGTACAATTAAAAAACTTGGCATTCGCTGCGAAACTTTGCGAATGCCTTAATGCAAAAGCTATGACCCGTTCTCATCACGTTTATTTGGCAATCTTCCTGCCTTTTTTGCTTGTTCACGCAATAAATACTCGATGTGACTGTTTACACTTCGAAATTCATCATTTGCCCATGATTCAATAACTTTATATAGCGTTGGATCAATTCGTAAAGGAAAATTCTTCTTTTTAGCCATAATAGCCCTACTTTATTGGTATAGTGATCCAGTATTGATTACTGGTTGTGCGCCATTATCGGAAACGATAGAAACAAGTAAATTGTTTATCATAGCTACTTTACGTTCTTCATCTAAATCGACAATTCCTTCTTTTTCTAATCTTTGAATCGCATCTTCTGCCATTCCTACTGCCCCATCTACAATTTGCTTACGTGCAGCAATGATGGCACTTGCTTGTTGACGCTGGAGCATCGCTTGCGCAATTTCTGTAGAGTAGGCCAAGTGCGTTAGCCTTGCTTCGATGACTTCTACACCTGCAACTTTTAATCTTTCTTGTAATTCAACTAATAATTCCTGTGATACTTCGTCCGCGTTACCACGTAGGGAAAGATCATTGTTTTCATACGAATCATAAGGGTATTTCGTTGCAACCGTTCTGATTGCTGTTTCACTTTGAATCTCTACAAATTTTTCATATTGATCCACATCGAATACAGCCTTTGCTGCATCAACCACTTTGAATACGATAACAGCCGCAATTTCAATCGGATTCCCGTTAACGTCATTTACTTTCAATCTATTACTGTTAAAATTCCTAACGCGAAGTGAAATCGTTCTTCTAACCGTAAATGGGATGGTAAGCGCAATTCCCTCTTGCCTAATGGTTCCCATATATTTCCCCAAAAACATAACTACGACCGATTGATTTGGTTGTACCAATGTAATTCCAGAGGCTAGTGTGATGGCAAGAACTATTAAAATCCCACCAATTACAAATCGCTGTTCCAAAATACTAAATACTGCTCCAGCCAAAAGTATAGCAATAATCAAAATTCCTAAAAAGCCATTTAATCTCCATGCTTGTTTCTCACGAAGTCCATCCATGATATCAATCCTTTCATTTCACTTTCATATTATTATGATATCATGTTTAGGATTATTCTGTCAATTTGAACTATGTCTCTTGGAATAATAAATATTCACCGGTTGAAGATGCTTTTATATTAAACCTGTCCCCATTATACGAGGATCGGGATTAAATTACCTACTAAGTTTAAACAAACAACCATTTTTATGAAGAAAGTGACCCATATTTGATTTTAGCCTTTCCAAATGTTTATCTTTTTTCATACCTTGTTGATAACCAATTGTTGAACAGTATTAAAATCTTTCTTTATTGTCCGTTGATCATTCACTATTTCGTTTTCAAAACACTTGTCATATTGTTAGTTAGGAATGTTAAAGAATTTGAGAAACTAATAGGAGGTGAATAAATATGCCATTTTATCCCCCCAAATCCAGGAAGAAGACCGTTTTACCCTCCTAATCCAAGGAGGAGACCATTTTACCCTCCAACCCCGGGAAGGAGACCATTCCCTCCAGGCAACATACAAAGAAATTGGCCAGCTAATCGAATAGAACGACAGCCACATCCTTTTTTAAATCCAACCCAAGGTCAACAAGCACCAACTTCTGGACTACAAGGATTACAAACGGTGATGGGACACGTGGGAAACGTTACAAATGGAATTAATATGCTGAGACAAATGGGATCATTAATGAAGTTTTTTTAATTAATTTTAGTTAGGAAGCTGTTTTAAAGGGAAAACCTTAAATAACAGCTTCTTTTCCTATTTGAGCGCTATTCGGAAACCACGTTATATCACTTAAACTATTGTGGGTGTAGGTTTCACAGCTAAACCTTAGAATGTAGTAGTTGATCTTCTTCATCCATAAAATCCAATTTCTAGTATTCTTCTATAAATACGAAAACGCCACAGCTAGAAACACAGTGATAAGAGTAAATTTTATAAGATAACAAAAGCCACCACAATCGTGATGGCCTTTCTACTTATTTTCTTATTTGTCCGTTACCATTAATAAAAAATTTACTGGATGTTAAAGCAGGTAATCCCATTGGTCCTCTTGCATGAAGTTTTTGTGTACTGATGCCAATTTCAGCTCCATAACCGAATTCAAATCCATCCGTAAATCTAGTAGAAGCATTGTGATACACAGCAGCGGCATCTACACCATTTTGGAAAATTTGCGCGTTTTTGTCATCTTCGGTAATAATAGCTTCCGAATGTCTTGTACCGTATTGATTAATATGTGCAACAGCAGCCGTTACATGATCAACTAATTTTACACTGATTGTTAATCCTAAATACTCTGTAGCCCAATCTTCTTCCGTAGCGGCTTTCGCTTCTGGGAACGCTTCGCATACAGCCTCATCCCCATAAATTTCCACTTGATTCTCTTTCAACAGGTTTAACAGGTTAACACCATTTTTCTCAAACCAGGCTGGATGAATAAGAAGAGTTTCAATCGCATTACAAACAGAAGGTCGTTGTAACTTGGCATTTAAAACAATTTCCTCAGTCATTGATTTCTTAGCGGATTCGTCAATAAAGATATGACAATTTCCCGCACCTGTTTCAATTACTGGAACAGTTGATTCTCGTACTACTGTATCAATTAAGTTCTTCCCACCTCTTGGGATTAGAACATCCAAATATTCATTCAGACGGAAAAGTTCCTTAGCTGTTTCTCTGCTTGTATCTTCTATTAACTGAACAGCACCTACTGGAACAGAACTTTTTTCTAATGCTTTATGAACGGATTTCATTAATGCAATGTTTGAGTACTTGGCAGAAGAGCTACCTCTTAATATAACTGCATTACCCGTTTTTAATGTTAGTGCTGCTGCATCAATGGTGACATTTGGTCTCGCTTCATAAATCATCCCTACTACCCCGATAGGAACTCTTTTTCTTTCAATATATAAGCCATTTTCCTTTTCTATCGTTTCTAACGTTTCACCGATTGGATCTTTTAAGTCAATAACCTGTCTCATTCCTTCAGCCATTCCTTCGATTCGAGCCTTATCAAGAAAAATTCTATCTAAAACAGCTTCAGTAAGCCCCTTTTGTCTACCATCTTGTATATCTTTCTTATTTTCCTCTAAGATCACATCTTTATCTGCAACGATTTGCTCTGCAACTAAGGCTAATGCCTCATTTTTATCCTCTGTTGTTAATGTTGTCATTTGATAACTTGCTTCTTGTGCTTTTTTCCCCTTAAATTGTACTTCACTCATTCGATTACCTCCCCAATCTTTTTCACCACAACCCACTGATCGCGATGTATCACCTCAATTGCCGGAATTCGAGTAGCTCCTTCTTCTCTACGTAATTCTATACTTTTATTTAATTCACTAGAAGAACATTTCACTTGTCCTTTTCCAAGGAGACCGTTCTTGCTTAGAACTTCAACGACGTCCCCTTCTTCAAATAAACCTTGAACTTTAAACACACCGGGAGACAATAAACTACTGCCATGATAGAGGATCGCCTCTTCTGCTCCTTGGTCAACATACACTTTACCAGATGATTCTGAATGTAAACCAATCCATTGTTTATTTGTATTTACCCAAGTTAATTTCTTATTACTTATATAAGTTCCATTTCCTTTACCACTTAATACGTTAAGTAATTTATTTTTCCCTTCTCCCTGACCGATGAAAACAGGAACGCCTAAGGAAAGAGCGGTTCTTGCAGCGAGTAATTTTGATTTCATTCCTCCAGTACCAACTTTGGAACCATTTGAATCTACTGCATGAAACATCTCATCATCTACCGTATCTAAATAATCAAATTTTTTCGCATCTGGATTCGTCCTTGGATTTCCATCATAGATTCCATTTATATCTGTTAATATAATCAAGCGATCTGCATGAACGAAACCACTGACTAAGGCTGATAGCATATCATTATCACCAAAAGTTAACTCATCAATGGATACCGTATCATTCTCATTAATAATCGGCAAAATACCTCGATCCAATAGCTCACTTAATGTAGCGAATGCATTTCGATATCGCTCCCTATTCGAAAAGTCCGAACGGGTTAGTAAAATTAAAGCGGCAGTTACATCATATTCATGAAACTTATCCAAATAGGTCTGAATAAGCAAACTTTGTCCAACAGCGGCTGCAGCTTGTTTCCCTTTTATGGTTACTGGACGCGAAGAATAACCTAATCTTTTAAAACCCGCTGCTACGGCACCAGATGAAACCAAAACGACTTCATGGTTATTCTCTCTTAATGCAGCTATCGCATGTACATGGTCTTCTAATTTCTTATGATCAATTTCCCCTTGTTCATTCGTTAATGAACTACTTCCGATTTTAACCACAATTCGTTCCTTTGCCATTTATCTCTGCTCCTGTTTTATAATGATAATTTATAAGATTCAAGTTGCAAGTCCAATTAAATAAAAAAAGCCCCATCATCCTTCATGTTTAAAAGGACGAAAGAGCTCTGCTTCCGCGGTACCACCATTTTTGGATGTTTATACATCCCACTTTTCTTCATATAACGTTGAAGAGACGCCAATGTTTTCACAAAGGACTGATGAAGGTAGGTTCAGTGATTTGCCTGTGGCGGAATCTCCCAGCAATTAACTCCACTCTCTTACACTGCAAGGTTCACTTACTAGTCCTTCCTAAACGTTCTAATCTATTACCATTATTATGTATAGAAACCGTATATATGTCAATAGTTAAACATTGGTAGAAAAATGTTTTATTGTGAAAAGTCAAAACTCTCCGTATAATAGAAACTAAAGCGTAAGCGCCCGATTAGGGACGTACGAAGGTAAAGGAGTCTCGCTACAGCTATAGCGCTGGAGCTGGACGTGGCCTACCTTATGACAGGATTTTATAGACTGAATTTCTATACTTTCTTACATATTAGAAAAGGAGGGAAAACTATATGTGTCTAATAAACTTACATTTTCATGATCACCCTACTTACAAATTAATCATTGCGGCAAATCGTGATGAATTCTATCAACGACCAACCGCACCCGCATCCTATTGGAAGGATCACCCAGAAATTCTTGCCGGACGGGACTTACTACAAATGGGAACGTGGTTTGGCATAACAACAAAAAAAGGACGTTTCGCAGCATTAACCAATTATCGTGATCCGAATTTACCGGAAACAGGAAAATTTTCACGCGGAGAAATAGTACGTTCCTTTTTAGCAGGGGAACAAACTCCTGAGGAATATTTACAAACATTAAAATTGGATAGGGAGAAATATGCAGGTTATAATGTCCTAATTGGCAATGGGGATGAATTATATCACTACAACAATATTTTAGATGAATCAAACAAAATCACATCTGGTACACATGGGCTGAGCAATGCCACATTAAATACACCATGGCCTAAGATAGTCAAGGGGAAACGAATGTTACAGGATTATGTAACTAATCATAAAGAAATAGATTCAAATGAATTATTCCGTATCACTTCCAATGCTGAGCAAGCAGACGATGAAGATTTACCGGATACAGGAGTAGGAATTGAGTTGGAGCGAACCCTGTCTTCTCTATTCATTACATCTCCTGAATACGGAACAAGATCTTCTACTGTTTTATTAATTGATAAAGAGAATCATGTCACTTTTAATGAACGTACATATGAGAAAGGTAAATTCCAAAGAGAAAAACAATTTACATTCTCAATTGAATAAAGAAGAGCTCGCCACAATAATGGCGAGCTCTTTATATAGGACTGATCTTTACTTATCTTTTCTTTTGAATATCTTTTTCTTAATAACATAAACAATCAATCCTAATACAGCGTATATGAAAAACAAGACGATAAATCCCCATAAACCAATTACGGCATCGGCAAATTCCATATTTCCTCGATTCGTGATCGCTTGTTGTAATTCAATTGCAAATACTAAAACAACCATTCCAGTAAACGTATATATAAAAGATAAAATCGTAGTACTCCACTTTAATCTTTCAATTAATTTAAAGAAAAAATGCACGACTAAGAACGTAACCATGCCGATAATTCCCATAACCCAGAAATGTAATTCTTTATCTGTCATATCGCTAAAAAGAAATGTCAGTATATCATGTATTTCATTAACAACGTCTGCCAGAGTAATGACTATTTCTCTCATCTTGATTACCACTCTCCTTTGCATGTAAGTTTGCAAGAGATATAGATTTAAGTATAAAAAAAGAGAATAGGCTATGTGCCTACCCTCTCTCTTTTTAGTTAGTGGGACATGTAGGGATCGAACCTACGACCCGCTGATTAAGAGTCAGCTGCTCTACCGACTGAGCTAATGTCCCGTATTCCCTGTCGACTTAATTATTGTAACAAATAGGAATACAGAATGCAAGACTTTTTTTAAAAAAATTTGGCAATCGCACAAAGTTTTTTAGCGAATGCCTTAGGAAATACCATTATTCCCACTCGACTAGCGTGGCTTTTAAATTTAATAGTTCATCTTTAGTTAGTGTAATGCCTTTTCCCATTTTTTCTTTATTAGGCGCCCAATCTCTAAGGTCATATTTCGGATCTCTTCCATTCCAACTAATTAGATTTAACTCCTTTGTCCACCCTTTTGGTGATTCAGAAATCACTGCAATTGTTTCAATAATATCATATTTAATTTCTGCCATGATATCAGCTCCCTTTTATATGACTTTTTAACTACCTTGTTAAAAATTATATCAAATTGGAATACAAAACCAAAATTCTCATGTTCATATATATATTACAACATATCCTAATCATCCATTAATTCAAAAAACTTAAAGCCTAAATCAGCATCTCTTCTATGATTTAAAAGCTTCTCCCTACTTTTTATTAGGCGCTCTCGTCCAATTTCCGAAATGGTTCGATATCCAGCTTTAAATGCTACGGATTTTTTATTAATTAATTCTGCATGTTGAACTAATATGAATTGAAGTTTTGTTTCAAACTTCTGATTATAACGCCATACCGCTTCCCCAGTTGTACCAGAACCCGAAAAGAAATCGAGTACAATGGCCTTCTCATCATTATATAAAAGTGATTGAATCAAGTAGCGGATTAATTTTTCCGGTTTGGAATAATCAAATACCTTTTTTCCAAATAAATCAATTATTTCTTTATCCGCATCCTCGTAAGTAGGAAAACCATACCCATTTATGGTAAATAAATTTTTAATTTTCTTTACTTCTCTTCCACTTTTTACATGGTTAGGACGAAAAGGTACTTTACTAATAACAATCTCCTCTCCATTTTGGATAATTTCATTTAGCTTTTCTTGAGAATAACGCCATTCTCCTTTTAAACGAAAGGAATTTTGATTTACGCCACTTTCAATGATGACGTCATCTAATAATTCCGTAATGATTTTACCACCGGACATATTCTGAGCTTTAACCAATCCATCCGCAAGACGAAAGTGAACAGTCCCTTCAGGAAAAGTTAACGTGCGTAATGTATTTCCAGCATTATTCAACGGATACTTCTTTCCCTCTTCCGTTTTTTCAATGGAAAGCGCGTGAGTCCGTTCATTGCTCTTGGAAAAGACAACAATATATTCGGTTACACATCCTACATTTCTGTCTAAAAAAGAAGGTTTTTTCTTTTTCTCCCAAATAAATGTACAAACAAAATTGTCCTCACCAAAAATCTCATCGCATATTTTTTTCAGATTATATAGCTCTTTATCACTAATACTAATAAAAATCATGCCATCCTCTGTTAAAAGATTTCTGGCAAGGAGTAGCCTTGGATATATAAAATTTAGCCAATTTGTATGAAACCTTCCTGATGAATGAATAAAATTGGAAAGACTTTTGTGGTTGTTGAATATCTCACTGAAGTTATCGTTATAAATAAAATCCATTCCGGTGTTATATGGGGGGTCAATATAAATCATCTTGACCTTTTCTAGATGTGATTGCTGCAGGAGTCGTAATACTTCTAAATTATCCCCTTCTATATAAAGGTTTTTTGTCGTATCCCAATCAACACTTTTTCTTAAATTTAAGGATAATCTCTTCGTGGGTGGATCAGAAGCGGAACGAATCGAATCTGTTTTTCCATACCACGAGAATTCATATTCCTTATTCTCTTTTATAAGATGCTCTCCAAATAATAGCTTTAATTTTTCTACATCAATTTTTGACTCTGTAAAAACTTCCGGAAATATCTCCTTCATTTTTTCAATATTTTTGTCTATTTCATTCAGCTTTCGTCCATCCATCTTTTGCATAAGCTTTCACCTATCATTCTCATTTATATTTAAATTAGCATATGCATCAGATAATTTGCAATTATTTGCATCCTATATACAAAAAATACAACTACCACTCCAATGAGTCCGCAGTTGCAGTAAAACTAACTTGTAAAAAGAGAATTATCAAGAACGGTTTGGAATTGAGCCAAATCCCTTGAATCTTGACGAATGGATTGCTCATCTAGTAATGGATCAGAATCATATTTTTGCATATCTTCTCTAATTAATTCTTCAGACTTTTCTTCATTGAGTGGATCCATACTTCCATTTTGGTGGGTGTCCATACTATCTCTCCTAACAAATCGTTATATACCTAGCATTAGCCAAAACCAATTTAAATATTACTCCGTGAATATTTTGTCGCAATAATCTTTACACTAATGATAAAAAGGTTTATGATAACTAATACAATATCCAAGTATTACACTATGCTTTAATATTACGATAAGGGGGATTTTACATGACAATAAAAAAAACATTAACACTAGCAGGATCTGATACAAGTGGTGGTGCTGGTATTGCGGCCGACCTTAAAACATTCCAAGAACATGATGTATACGGTATGACTGCATTAACCACCATTGTTACGATGGATCCAGAAGGGTGGCATCATCGTGTGAATCCGATTGATGTACTACTTGTAGAGAAACAATTAGAAACAGCATTATCAGTGGGAATCGATGCAGCTAAATCGGGTATGCTTGGTTCTGTTGATATTATTGAATTAGGGGCGAAGAAGTTTAAAGAGGTGAAACTGGATAAATATGTGCTCGACCCTGTAATGGTATGTAAGGGGGAAGATGAAGTATTACAACCAGAAAATACCGATGCAATGCGCGAATTACTATTACCATTAGCACTTGTAACAACGCCAAACCTTTTTGAAGCTTGGCAACTCGCTCAAACAGATGGCCCTATTAGGGATGTAGATGGAATGAAAGAGGCGGCAGCCAAAATTCACGAATTAGGTGCGAAAAATGTCGTTATTAAAGGCGGGAAAACATTAGATCCCGAAAGAGCAATCGATCTTTTCTATGACGGAAAAGACTTTACCGTTTTAGAAGGAGAAAAAATTGATACGACATATACCCACGGCGCTGGTTGTACATTCGCAGCGGCGGTTACAGCAAATTTAGCAAACGGTAAATCAGTAAAAGATTCCGTAGCAGATGCAAAAACATTTGTGAATGCCGCAATCAAATATGGTTGGAAACTGAATGAATATGTTGGTCCCGTCATGCACGGTGCGTTTAATAAATATAAAGTAACAAATTAATTTAAGAAGTCGCAGGTGGGTTTTCACTTGCGACTTCTTCTTTATCTAAACTAACGCTTTTGGTTTATCCCCAAATTTCATCTGCTACTTCTTTAATAAGGCGAAGTTTATTCCATTGTTGTTCTTCCGTTAATATATTTCCTTCCTCCGTAGAAGCAAATCCACATTGCGGGCTAATGCAAAGTCTGTTTAAATCCACATATTTCGTTGCTTCTTTTATACGACTTTTAATTGTCTCTTTATCTTCTAATTCTCCCGTTTTTGATGAGAATAGTCCCAATACAACCAACTTGTTATCACTAACATCTTGTAATGGTGCAAAGTCACCAGCACGTTCTGTATCAAATTCTAGATAATAGCCGGAAACATTTTCTTTTGCAAATAATAACGCAGAGATTGGATCATAGCCACCGGAAGAAGCCCAAGAAGAATGATAGTTACCACGGCAAACATGCGTTGTTACAATTAAATCTTCAGGTAAATTTTCAATTGCCAAATTGTTTACACGTAAGTATAGTTCTCCAACACCCTTTACTGTTGCAGTGTCCTGGCGTGCTTTCCAGTAATTTTCATCCACAAGCATCCCCCATGTGCAGTCATCTAGTTGAACATTCCTACATCCGGCATCGTATAAATCCTTTATCACTGTTTGATATGCTTTTGCGATATCCTCAACTAGTTCATCTACATCTGGATATAGCGCTTTAGTTGTCTCTATATTTTCTGCACGCTCTAATTCTGCCAAAAATTGGGCCGGTGCAGGAATGGTTTGTCTTGCCGTAACACCTTCAGTTGCATATTGTTGAACAAAAGAAAAATGTTTAACAAATGGATGATTTTCACCACTAATTTTCCCTGTAAGACGAGCTGTTTCTGCTCGAGTTTCTTCATGGTGGAACTTATAGCCTTGTTCAATGGATTCTTTATGAACTCCATTCAATCCCCACATAAAATCTAAATGCCACCATGAACGACGAAATTCCCCATCCGTGATAACTTGTAAGCCAACTTCTTTTTGTTTTTGAATTAAATCGACGATGCATTCGTCTTCTACTTTTTTCAATTCAGTTTCTGATAAGTTCCCTTTTGCAAAAGCAAAACGTGCTTCTTTCAATTGTTTCGGTCGTAAAAAACTCCCTACATTATCAAAACGAAATGGTGCTACAAGCCTTTTTTCAAATTTAGTCTCTACAGCCATCTGAACTCTCTCCCTTTGAATCATTTTGTTAAACAAAGTGTAGCATGGAAGAGTCCATATAGTGTAACATTAAAAACCTATTACTTGTCATAGTTTTAAACTATAGCAACTTTCTTTCTTCCTCAATGGATTCTTTTAAATAATGAATATAAATTTCAGCTAGTGGACTATTTGTTACATTTTTATGTGTAATATAACCTACCGTAATGGTCTCATCTACTTTTAATGGAACAGCAACAATATCTCCATTTAATTTTCTACTAATAACCCCAGTAGAAATCGTATAGCCGTTTAAACCTATTAATAAATTAAACATCGTAGCACGGTCTGTAACCCGAATGTTCTTCGGCCTTGAGAGTGTACTAAGTATCTCTTCTGAAAAATAAAAGGAATTATAATCCCCCTGTTCATAAGATAAATATGGATAGGGAAGTAAATCGGATAATGTTACATACTCCCTATTTACAAGCGGATTAGTCGAACTAATAAACACATGTGGTGTTGCATCAAATAACTTATGAAAAGTTAAATTTCCTTCTCTAATAAATTTAGAGATTACCTGTTGATTGAAATCATTCACATATAAAATACCAATTTCACTACGAAGATTTTTAACATCATCAATGATTTCATATGTTTTGGTTTCTCTTAATGTAAACTCATACTCATCGCGATTATAATCTTCTAAAAGACGAACAAAGGCACTGACCGCAAATGCATAATGCTGCGCAGAAACAGAAAAATGCTGCTGCTTTAGATCTGGTGCGTTAGAATAACGATTTTCAAGAAGTTCTGCTTGTTCCACAACTTGCCTAGCATACCCAAGAAATTCTGAACCTTCTGGTGTTATAAGAATCCCTTTGTTCGTTCTATAAAAAATCGTAATTCCCAATTCTTTTTCCAATTCTTTTAATGCGTTAGAAAGACTTGGTTGACTTATAAATAAATTTTGTGCTGCCTTACTTATGGAACGACTTCTTGCCACTTCAATCACATACTTTAATTGTTGTAATGTCATTTGAGATCCCTTTTCTTTTTTTCATTAATCATATCAAATATTTCTAAAAAAACGCATGGAAATTATAAAATTCCATGCGTTTTTTATTCAATAAATATTGCCAACTAGAAACGTCGTAATGACATTTTCAACGGGCTTTTTGGACGATCTCTTAATCATACGTTATATCCACTACTTTACCTACTCTTAATCATAGCCTTTTCCCCTTTAACTTTATCCCGAACAAAGAATGCTATAATTAAGCCAATTACTGCAAAGATTCCTGAAATCATAAAAGAAACATTCACACCATGAATGAGTCCGTTAACCCCTTCCTCTGGCACAGCAGCTGTCGTCATAATGGTAATTGGTAATGCTGTCCCAATGGCACCTGATACTTGTCGGAATGTATTATTCACTGCAGTTCCATGCGGTATTAAATGCATAGGCAACACATTTAGACCTGCTGTTGTCGCTGGCATCATTACCATCGCAATACCCAACATTCGAAAGGCATGAACCGTTGCAATATACGTAAATGTCGTCTGATCTGTAAGAAATGCCAACATAAACGTAGTAACCGTAATAAGGACCAAACCGGGAATCAATAACCATCTAGCACCAAATTTATCAAAAATTCTACCGGTAATAGGGTTCATGATACCTTGAAGGATGGCACCAGGTAATAATGCCAACCCAGATTCAAGTGCAGTAAACCCATGCATATTTTGCATATACAATGGCAAAATAACTGCGGCCCCAATCATTGCCATAAATGTAACCATTCCAAGTACAGTCGTTAAGGTAAACATTTTATATTTAAAAACACGCATTTCCAATATTGGCTCTTTTAATCTTAATTGTCTTAAAATGAACCACGTAAGTGCAATGGCACCAACAATAAACGAAATGATAACTTGCATACTACCCCAACCAGCATTTCCAGCAATACTAAATCCATACAAGAAACCACCAAATCCAAAGGTAGATAAAATAATCGATAACACATCAACTTTAGGATTCGATAATTCCGTAATGTTCCTAAGGATAAAGTAAGCGATGATAATGTTGATGATAGCAATTGGCAAAATCATATAAAATAACGTTCGCCAAGTTGCGTTCTCTACAATATATCCGGATAATGAAGGTCCTATAGCTGGGGCAAAGGCAATAATAAGACCGAACATTCCCATCACTGTTCCACGTTTCTCAATTGGGAATATAAGCATCATAATCGTTTGCGTAAAAGGCATTAAAATACCTGCACCCGCAGCTTGAAAAATCCTCCCCAATAATAATATGGAAAAAGTTGGTGCAATCGCAGCTAGCAACGTACCAACTGTAAATAGACTCATTGCAGTTAAAAACAAGGTCCTAGTTGAAAACTTTCCAATTAAAAAAGCAGTTATAGGAATCATTATACCGTTAACAAGCATAAATGCGGATTGCAACCATTGCACCGTATTTTCACCAATATGTAGGTCTGCCATAATATGAGGCAATGCAGTACCCAATAACGTTTGATTTAAAATAGCAACAAATGCTCCTGAAATTAATACGATTAATAAAGGCACTTTATTAATACTCTCAGCGCCACGTGAAGATTGATCAGGCAATTCTTATTCCTCCTTTTAAATTTATGGGAGACTTGGTTTTATCTATTATTCCAAAGCTTCACTTTTATAAGAGCAATTTTTATATTTTACCATAAACATAATGTTAATATCAAGATAATTATATTTTAAGTTTACCTTTTTTCCCCTATAAGAACATGTTTTCGTCATATTGAGATTCTTTAGGGAAAACTTTTTGCAGTTTCAATGAAGAAG
>NZ_JBHTKV010000017.1:0-73062 GCF_042678465.1 Oceanobacillus caeni
AGTCCATTTATTAGGTTGAACTTTTCAATGCCTGTTTTTTGTTGGAAGTCAATCTTTATTTTTAGGTAAACTTAAATTATTTTTAGGTAAACTTAAAAATTATATTCAAAATCCCTAATATTTATTATGGTTCTTGTTCATCATTCCGTATTTTGAAGAGAACAGTTTTAATGTACCCCAATTTAGAGTTTTATAACTACTTTTGAAAAATAACATTTGCTTGTCCTTTAGTGAAATAAGTCCATGGATTGAAATACTACTTACAAGGAGTGCTTCTTCACTAAATAGTCTTGCTGCACGACGTCCCATCAACTTCAGCTAAAATTTTCTTTACTTACGTACAAATAAAAGTAGTGCAAACACATAATGTTTACACTACATAGCTTTTATATTTCTTTTATCTGGAAAGAACTAAGTCGATTTGCTTTCGGATTGTAGATAATATCCCCTTGAATGTCGAGATTCCCTTGAGAACTTTGCAACTTGAATGAATAGCTTTCTTTCATTGCCGTATTCGATATTTTGGTTTTGGTTAATAAATGATACTCCGCTATTCGATATCCTGGATATGCAGTTTCAACCACGTGTAGCAAGCGTGCCCCCCACCCTTCCATTTGCGAATCGGAGGCCGGGATAATTTCGACATTTAATACTCCAACGTTCGGATTGACTCCTAATGCTTCAAACGCATTACGGTGAATATTTAATCTATTAGGTGGATAATCTTCCACCTCGTCCACTACCTTTACAACGACTTCCCTCCCATATGGCGCCTGTATATTTCTTAATCTTATAAATTGACCACATCGATAAGGAGAATTTCTTGCGACAGCTACAGTCATATAATTGTTTTCTGACCAAGGCATTTCACATTTCGTCACTGGCCCTCCATAAGTCCAAGTAACTTGACCATGAACCGGTTGTCTTTCATCATAAGCAAATGCAGTGTTTCTTTCATATGGTAATTCGGGTTGATATGGAAAGGAATTCACGTAATAAGGCAAATAATAAAAATAATATGGAAACATTCGTATTCCTCCTGTTTATAAGGTAAAAACAATTAATTCGTTATCTGTAAAAGCCGATTATAAACCGTTTAGATGGATAAAAGCCTTCATGATAACATATTACCCAGGAGGTAAACTGGTGACTATTCTATATAGTTTATGTACAAAAAGACGCCCATACGTCAATAGTATAGGCGCCTTCGATATATTTGTGGCGAAAGAACTAAGTGTTCACATCACTTATTTCATTATCTTTCGACTTACACAAATCAGCTCATCGCATTTCTAGAATAACATATATTCCTTTATTTAACCATTGGAAAATTAACCTAAATAGTAAGAGGTTGTTCAAAAAGGCCGGTAAAAATGACATGCCGCTGTGTAGGGACAACGTTACAACAAATCTTTACGGCGGAACGAGTAATCTTAGTCCCAGGACGTTGTGTTCTTAGCCGACCCATTCCTTTTTATCATCCTTTTTGAACACACCTTACAATACTTTATCTAAAAATTCCTTTGTTCTACCTGATGTCGGGTTTGAGAAGATGACATCTGGGCGACCCTCCTCCATAATAATCCCTTCATCCATAAATAAAACACGGTCTGCTACTTCTCTTGCAAAACCCATCTCATGTGTCACAACAACCATCGTCATTCCTTCTATAGCAAGTTGCCTCATTACCTCAAGCACTTCCCCAACTAATTCAGGATCGAGCGCCGAAGTTGGTTCATCAAATAACATCAATTTGGGTTCCATCGCAAGTGCCCTAGCGATCGCAACACGTTGCTGTTGTCCCCCTGATAAAGATGATGGATATTTATTGGCTTTATCTGATAAACCTACCTTCTTAAGTAACTTTAGTCCACGTTCCTTCGCTTCATTTTTAGAGATTTTTCGAACCTTCATTGGAGCGAGCATAATATTTTCTATAACCGTCTTATGCGGGAACAGATTAAATTGCTGGAATACCATCCCCACTTCTGTTCGAACCATATTAATGTTTGTTTTTTTATTTTTTAAATTGAAGCCATCTACAGTCACCTGTCCACTCGTGATAGACTCTAACATATTTAAACAACGTAAAAATGTACTTTTTCCAGATCCACTTGGCCCAATAACACAAACAACTTCAGAGGATTGAATCTCACAATCTATTCCTTTTAACACTTCATGATCCCCAAAACTTTTGTGTAAATTTTCTACTTTAATCATTGTACATCCAACCTCTTTTCAATCATTCGTAATATATACGATAATGTTAAGGTAATAATTAAGTAAAAGACTGCAACCGTTGTATAAATTTCGACTGCATTAAAATAGTTAGATGCAATTAATCTTCCTTGAAACATTAATTCCGGAACAAGAATAACAGATAAAAGGGAAGTATCTTTAATACTAATAATAAATTGATTTCCTAGTGGAGGGATCATTCGTTTAAATGCTTGAGGCCACACAATATAACGCATCGTTTGATTGTGGGTTAAACCAAGTGATCGTCCTGCTTCTACTTGTCCTTTCGCAATGGACTGGACCGCACCACGTACAATCTCGGCAATATAGGCTCCTGAGTTAACAGCGATCACGATAATTCCAGCTGTCACGGATGCCATATTATATCCAGTTATCAGTGGTAACGCAAAGAAAATCCAAATTGCTTGTACAAGTACAGGTGTCCCTCGGATGACTTCAATATATATGGATGAAATACCATAAAATATTTTATTTTTTGATATACGTCCAAGCCCAAATATAGCTCCTAATACAAAACCGATAATAAGTCCTATGATTGAAATTAGTAATGTATAATAAAGACCTGTGCCAAGTTCTGGCAAAAAGTCAATCACACCAGCCCAATTAAATCTACCTTCCATATTCACACCTCTTAAAGTAAAAATAAGACTTATCTAGTACGAGATAAGCCCTATTTTAGATTTTTCAATTGAAGCGTACCTCTTTTATTATTCTTGTTTTGCACCAAACCAAGTTTCATAGATTTCGTCATATGTTCCATTTTCCTTTAGTGTTGCAAGTGCATCATTAATTGCAGTAACTAATTCTTCCTTACCTTTCGTAACCGCGATCCCATAGTCTTCTGCTTGATATAGTTCACCAACCGCTTTTAATTTTTCTCCTGTTGTATTAATGTAATAGTTTACGTTTGGCGCATCATATAGAATGGCATCTGCACTTCCATTTTCCACCGCTAAATATGCTTGATCTAGTTGTTCATATTCTTTAGACTCTGCACCATCAATATTATCTTTAATAAATTGTGAACTTGTTGATCCCATACGTGTTGCAACTATTTTTCCTTCTAAATCCTCAATACTTTGAATCTCATCATTATCCTTTGCAACCCCAATTTGTAAACCGGATTCATAGTAAGGATCACTATAATCAATGACTTGTTTTCTATCTTCTGTAATACTAATTCCAGCTATAGCAATATCAAATTGACCAGTTTGAAGACCCGGAATAACTCCATCAAAGTTTGTTGTTTCTAAATTGATTTCAAATCCAGCTTCTTCAGCGATAGCTTTAATTAACTCAATATCAAATCCGGTATATTCTCCATCCTCACCTTTAAATTCGAATGGAACAAAAGATGTATCACTAACAACGGTATACGTGTCTTCTAATTCACTTTCATTAGAACTAGCCTCTCCATCCGTATTAGCTGTTTCTTCCCCATTGTTTGCCTCTTCTCCTTCATTACTTGAAGTAGCATCATTCCCACCACACGCTGCAAGGAATAGAACAAACATTAGGGAAACCAATAATGTTAAAATTAATTTCCACTTACTTCCTCCCAATTAATAGACCCCCTTATTTTATCTCTTATCTCATTTATATAACCAATCCGGAAAACTAATACCAATAAATTTTAAGAATCCTATTTATACTTCTGATTTTGAAATAGCTTTAGTTATTGAGATTAAGTACTAATATTCTTTAAAAAATAATAGACCGTATATCACGGACAAAATACCACTACTTCTTGCTTCAAACGTTCGTGAGAGTCCTTGTCACGTACAAAACACCGCTGCTATTTGCTTCAAACGTCCGTGAGTGCCCTTGTCACGGACAAAACACCGCTGCTTTTTGCTTCAAACGTCCGTGAGAATGCCTATTCATAAAAAAAGCAGAAGCAAATTCTTTTACGAATTGCTCTGCTATTCTGGTTGGGTTCATTATGTAATTTTCATTACTCTATTTGTGTTTCATACTTCAAAGGAAAAGCCCGTTAAGCCAAAAACGAAGCGCCTTATCTTTCTTTTCTAATGAAGTTCCCCTTCAAAAGGATACACTCCTATACTTTTTGCTTCATCATAATAGTCTGTAATGATAGTATCTAGAATTTCTTCTACACTTTTTCCTTCCGTGTCGATTCCAAGTGTATTAGCTGCTTGCAATACTTTTGCTTCCTGTACCTCCTTTGCCAATTCTCGCAACTCTTTTCCATCTGCATGAATTTCAAGAGCATCTGCTTCTTGCTTTATTTTCTTCTCCATGATTATCTTTTTAAGTTCTTTACTTCCCTTATCTTTAGTCGGAATTCCTAATTCTTCTGCTTCCTGTTTTATATCGGCTTCATAAACCATCTTGGCGAGTGTTTTAGAATCCGTATCATCAGATTTAATTCCTAGTTCTTCCGCTTTCTTTACTATTCTCGCTTGATGAACTTTTTTCTTTATATCTTCCATACTCGTATCTTCCAGCTCTATTTCTACTTCCATTTCTTCAGCAGCATTCATTATTAAAGCTTCCTGAACCTCAGCTTTTAATGTTTCCATATCTTTATCTTCTATCTCTATTCCAAGCTCTTTCGCATGTAACTTTACCATCGAATCGGAGAGAAAATGTCCATCCCCTCTTTTTTCTTCCATTTTATGTTCTGTTCCCAAAACAGATTCAATAAAAGGATGATTGGATTCTGCAGAGGCAAACGGAACCGCCCACAAACCTAGTACCGCCAAACTGGTTAATAAAATTAAATACCTATTCAATTTACTCACCCCTAAATGTATTTTCATGAAGTAGTATGCCCTAGAAGAAAATGAAAATGTATTTATTAAGGGATAAATAAAAAAACGCTGGGATCATAAAAAAATCCAAGCGTTCCAATCATCTTTCAATCTATTAATAAGAAGTCTCTAATTCAACTGTTCTTTCAACCCATTTTATATATTCATCCATCACAGAATCAATAAATTGAATGGTACCCCCGTCCGTTAAATTACCATGTTCATCCACTTTTTGATGTATGGAGCCTACATAAACTTCATTTCCTGGTAATATTCTTGTTGAAACATTTTTAGCATTTAAGATTTCGCGAAGGTGTAGTTGAGCTTTCACGGTACCTAATGCTCCTATGGATGCCCCAACAATCATTGCTGGTTTATTCACTAAGACCGGTTCCACTCTTGAAAACCAATCGATAGCATTCTTTAAGACAGCTGGAATGGAGGCATTATATTCAGGAGTGGCAAATAAAATACCGTCACTTTCTTTTATCTTTTCCCTTAATATCTTCACAAGTTCAGGCGGATTTAATTCTTCATCCTCATTAAAGAAAGGAAGTTCGTTTATAGGAAGAATCTCGATTTCTACTTTATTCGAATATCTTTCTTGCATATACCGAACTAATTTCATGTTATAAGACTCTCTCCGAACACTTCCGACCATTGCTACTATTTTCATACATTTAATCCTCCATATGTATATTCATTCTTATATTAATTATAAATCTATTATTCCAAAGAATCCCCTCAACATCAAGTGACGTTTGTTTCACATAATGGATAATTCTTCTAGTCTTTAGGAAATTTAAAATTTAAATCTTCAAACATTTATTCAAAGACTTGAACTAATAATTAAAAAGGATTATTATTTTTAGTGTACTTTTTAAACTTTCGCTATTTGCTGGTGTAGCACAGTTGGTAGTGCACTTCACTCGTAATGAAGGGGTCGGAGGTTCGAGTCCTCTCACCAGCATTAACCTTAAACCCTGACATAGAGCGATTCTTGAGATACCTCGAGAATTGCTCTTTTACTTTTTCTAAATGCAAATGCCGACCATTTTGACTGCGAAACGATATTAACCAGACAAATAAAGTAGAAAAGCCAGGAAATTTATAGGCTAGAGTTCTCCAAACTCTAGCCCTTGATCTACCAAACCACAACTCAAAAAACCGTCTGTTTTAGAAATATCTATTGCAGCAATGACAAAATTCCCTTTTATTTCTCTTACCATGATAGATAGGTCCAAAGTGGTCATTATGATGGTGACATCTTCTACGTCTATCATCATGATGGTGACATCTTCTACATTCATCATCATGACGGTTCCATCCTCCACGTCTATCATCGTGGTGGTGACATCCTCTACGTTCATCATGATGGTCCCATTCTCTACATCTATGATGGTGATGGTGTTCCCTACAGCAAGAACTATGACGATGTCTACCTGAATCGTGATAACACATATAATCCCCTCCCTTCTCGTTATTAGCATACGTATACTTGAAAAAAAAGCTTGGACTGGTCACGTAGTTATTTACATCATTTTTAGCTTTTCAGGCTTTTATTCTTATTTTTAGGTGTAAAAGAATACAGTTACTCCTTTTTTTGTGTAATGTTTTTGCTACCGCTGTATAAACCTGTTGCTGATAAACCAAGCATCAACCCAATGATAATTCTTTGTTTTATTTCTGTATCGAGATAAAGTAATCCAAAAAGCAGCCCGACACCTACAGCGACAAAAGGGGAATATTTTACAGGTAACCCCCCTCGCTTAAATAACTCAACAACCCCTAGTATAAGTGGAATAATCGCAATGTCATAAACTTCAAACAATGTAGACCCCTCCTTTCCTAATACGTTCTTTATATAATATTCAGTTGACAATCTTTTGTATGGACAGGTTAAAAAAATAAAGAGCACTTGCAAACTGAACTGCAAGTGCTCTTTATTACTATATATAAAATCAAAATATTATTTTACTGATAATACTGGATACCCTAAATCTCGAATAACGCCTTCAATTTCTTTTGCTTTAATTTTACCTTCATCATATTGTGTTTCCACCATTTTTGAACTAAAAGATACATTGGCTGAATAAATTCCTTTTGTGGTATTAAGCGTATCCTCAATATTAGTGATACAAGATGGGCATGTTAATGGTTCTAGTTCAAAGATTGCTTTATGCAAATTAGTTTCCCCCTAAGAATTAATCAACTTGATTTTAACCCTTTTCACTGTAAAAATGTACCTTAATATTAAGATGTCATAAATTGTTCACAATTATGATAAACTCTAACATACCAACGTTTTATTAGTGCGAAAATTGTAAATTTCCAGTAAGACTTGAAATGTTTTTCTTAAAGAGAATTAAGTTGTAAAATTAGTCTAGGAAGAATAATTTATGTTGGTAAGGAAGTGGAAAATGAAACAAATTTATAGCGACATTATACAGTTTCGAGGGAGTCATTATGACTTTGGACTTATGCAAGGAAAACAATTAAAGGATTCTTTTATTGTTAAAAACCGTAAAAAGGCTTGGAAATTAAGAGAACCTAAATTTCGAATCGATCCATCAGACACGCAACGAATTCTAAATGAGTTTGCCCCTGGAATTTGGGAAGAACTCGAGGGATTACATGATGCGTTAGAGGAACCAATAGAATCTATTTTAAGAGATTATGGTGGCTATCGGGTAGAAATAGAAAAAAGTGGTTGCTCGATTTTTACAGGAAAGGATTTCATGGTCCGTAACTATGATTATCATCCTAAAACCTATGAAGGAAGATATAGCTTTTTCCAACCTTATGATGATGGTTTTGCCACGGTTGGTCCACAGCAACGAGTTACTGGGAGAATGGATGGAATGAATGAAAAGGGGCTCGCCTTAGGTTATAATTCTATCCAAAGAAAAAAACCAAAAGATGGATTTGTTTGCCACATGATTAGCAGAATGGTATTAGAAAACTGCGCAAATGTAGATGAAGCAATAGCAATGCTAAAAGAAATTCCCCATCGTCATTCTTTTAGTTACATCGTTCTTGATAAAAAAGGAGAAGCATATATCGTTGAGGCAAGTCCCAGGTCTGTGCAAATTCGTCAATCGAATATGTGTACGAATCATTTTGAACTGCAAAAATCCGAAAATAAACGCTACCTAGATGATTCCTACCGTCGATTAGAAGCTATGAAAAAACATCAAAATCAAGCAACAGATGTTTATCAAGCATTTCGAATGATGAACGATACGGATAAAGGAGTGTTCTCTAAGGAGTATAAAAATTGGGGAGGTACGATCCATACTTCAACCTACCAACCTAATGAATTGAAGGTATGGTTCGCTTTAGGTGGTGACCAAAAACCTATTATCTTTGATTTCCAAGAATGGATAGATGGAAATGATATCTCTTTAAACCAAATAACTGGGGAGATAGACACGAACCTAAGTTTTGCCCATATGGAAAAAATATAACGAGCAATTCGTGCAACTCTATTTAGGAGTTGCACTTTTTCATATCTTCTTTGCCTGTCATTCTCCATTAACTTCCTTCTTCATCAGAAGATACTCGATATGATCACTTTTAAATTTTCTTAGTTTCACAAATCCTAATTTCTTATACAATTGGATGGCTCGTTGATTAAACGTTGCAACCGTTAGTCTAATATCTTTTTCTTTCTCAAGTTTCATAATATATTTAAGAATATGGGAGAAGAAGAGATATCCATTCCCTTTTCCAGTAAGTTCTGGCTTCATCGCTATACCAACATCTATACAATCCTCACTATATATTCCTTTTTGATCACCAGATGGAATTTGCGCTGATTTTCCAATACAAAAGTATCCAACTAATTGATTCTTCTCATTAACAACCGCAAAATATCTATATGTAAGAAGCTCCATAATGGCACTTCCCGATAATACATTATTATAAAAATCATATGGCTTTTCATATTTCCAGCATAGTGCATCGACTGCATATTTCTCAGTCATCCTTTTTATAAATAAAGGCATCATCCTATCTCTCCAGTCTAAATTGAACCATTTTCTACTATTTTATCATAATGGAATCATTGACAAAAAACTGCCCAAATATTTGGACAGTAAATTTTTATTTCATCTAAACGGGCAGTAAGAACCCCATTGGTGGAAATTTTCTTTATTTTTCATTTTCACTTTCCCAACATTCCATAAAACGTAATAAAAGTTGTGATATTTCATTAAGCTTATTTATTACATTTACATCCTTTTCTTCTTTCCGCAAAGATGTAAACACACTTTCAATCAAGAAAAGCCGGGGTGCTTCCTCTAGCAATTCATCTATTAAAAAATCAACGTAATGATTATCATTTTTTATAGTAGATTGTAATTCTTGTAACTGATCAATTAACTCTTCCTTATATTCTTCGCTATTTCTATTTTGATTGGATGAATATAAATAATCCTTATGAAAAAACACCTCATCCGCAGAGTTAGAGTGGATTATCATTTTAGTTCGACGAAGGGCAAATTCTATTACATTTTCTGTCTTTTTCGTTTCCATTTTATACATTTTTATTGCATGCATGCTATGTTGAAGAATTCCTAAAAATGTAATCGAATGATCCATTATGTGTTTACTGATATTTGGACCATAAAGATCTATAAGTCTTTTGGAAACCCATTCTAATTCTAATTCATATTGTTTTTTCATTAACGATTTCAAACCCTCATCATCAGATATTGGGATGGAATTAAATAAAGCCATTAAGTTATGTTTTTTATCCATTTTAAAGCGAACATCCACTTGCTTAACGAACAATTTTTCATCATCTAACTCTCCGTAAGAAGCAAGTTCCATTCTTTCATTTATTACCTCTTCATAAACCGCACTTAGAATGGCCATTAAACATTCGTTCTTTGAATTAAAATAATTATAAAATGTGCCTTTTGCAATTTTCGCCTCATTCAATATATCTTGAATGGAAGTCATTTGAAACCCATTTTTAATAAAAAGTTTTTGAGCCGCATTGATAATTTGCTTTTCCTTATCGTTCATAGAATCCACCTTTAGAACATTAGTCTATTTTTATTTTAGAACTTAAGCATTAATATATCAATGTTTATATTTTATTGGAAATAATGATTGATATTTTTGTACTATCGGTATAGAATGTATAAAGTCAAATATAGATCTAAATGGACCCCACTTTTTTTTGGTTAAGGTGGGGACTCATTTTTTTGCACAAGAAACTATAAGGTAGACGTAGTAATAATTTAATGTGCTGGGTATAAATTAAACCTACGTGCTCGTGTTTCGTTTTTTAATAAATAGAAAGAAGGTAAAATATGTCACAAGAAAATACAATGCATCATAAACCACCCTATGGAATGATAGCCATTCTTTTTATTGGTGCGTTTGTTGCTATCTTAAATGAAACGTTGTTAAATGTTGCACTCCCTTCCATTATGACAGAGTTCAAGGTCGATGCAACTGCTGTACAGTGGTTAACAACTGGATATATGTTAATTAATGGGATACTAATTCCAGCGAGTGCGTTCTTTATTCAACGCTTTACAAATAGAGGTTTATTCCTAACAGCAATGTCTTTATTTACAATAGGTACCATCCTAGCTAGCATATCACCAACATTTGGAGTGCTCTTAGCTGCACGTATGATTCAAGCTTCAGGTTCTGCTGTCATGATGCCACTATTAATGAATGTCATGCTTGTTGCTTTCCCAGTAGAAAAACGAGGAGCAGCGATGGGAACCTTTGGACTGGTAATGATTGTCGCTCCTGCTTTAGGACCAACTTTATCAGGGTGGATTGTAGAACATTACAGCTGGAGAATGTTATTCGATATTGTTATACCAATTGCGATATTATCCTTAGTAATCGGTATATTCAAGTTAAAAAATCTGACACCCCAGCGAGCTATTAAAGTGGATATCTTTTCACTCATCTTATCCAGCTTTGGTTTTGGCGGACTTCTCTATGGGTTTAGTAAAGCAGGAAGTGATGGATGGACGAATCCATTCGTTTATGGATCGATCATTATAGGTGCTATCTCTGTTATCGGGCTTATTCTTCGTCAACTACGTATGGATGAACCAATGCTTGAATTTAGAATCTATAAATACTCCATGTTTGCCCTATCATCTGCTATTTCCATTGTCCTAGCAATTGCGATGTTCTCGGGAATGATTCTTCTTCCAATTTATGTACAGACGATTCGTGGATTTAGCCCAATGGATGCCGGATTATTAATGCTCCCAGGGGCTCTTGTGATGGGATTCATGTCCCCAATCACAGGTAGATTATTTGATAAATATGGGGCAAAGACTTTAGGTATTATTGGGTTAATTATTACAATTGTAACTACGTTTTATTTTAGTAAATTAGATATGGAAATTTCCTTTGTATCGCTAATGATTCTCTTTGCAATCCGTAGTTTTGGTATGTCAATGGTAATGATGCCTATTATGACAAATGGCTTAAACCAACTACCACAAAAAGATTATCCACATGGAACTGCGATGAACAATACGCTACAACAAGTTTCCGGTGCCATCGGTTCTGCGCTATTAATTACAATCATGAATAAGCACAGCAAAGCGGAAGCCGAGGAATTAATGCAGGATGCTATGGCAAATATGGATTCATCTGCTATGACATCCAAACAAGGACTGGCAGAAATGAAAACACATATTTTAAATGAAGCGATGCTACATGGAATTAATTTTTCATTCCTTGTCTCAACCTTTATTGCCATACTTGCACTAATCCTAGCCTTCTTCATTCGAAGAGTTGGACCAGATGGGAAAATTATGAAAAAGGGAAAATCAAATACGTCTTCTGAATCAGTAACAGTTTCTGATTAATCTATAACAAATAAGGAATAGAGATCATGTTCTCTATTCCTTATTTGTTTCTGTAACTATATACTTAACCGGAAGATCATGGGAATCAATGGGAAGTCGCTGGATTACTTGGAAATGGCTTGCCAAAGAAATCGATTCATTTGGAAAATCAACTAAAAAGCGATCATAGTATCCTCCACCAAAGCCAATTCGATACCCATTTGGATCAAAAACAACACCTGGAACAATTAACAAATCAATATCATACTTTTTTACTTTTATTGTCTTTCCAGGACTTGGCTCTGGAATATCGTATAATCCTTTTTCTAATTGATGAAAATGATGGATTCGATAAAATACCATTTCCCTATTCGGAAGACACTTTGGCACACAGACAGCTTTTCCCTCATCCCATGCCTTTTCAATAATGGGTTTTGTATCCCATTCACACCCTTGTGAAATGGTAATTCCGATTGTTTTTGCTTTTTTCCAAAGATCAGAGTCTAATAATTTATTTCTTAATTGCTGTTCTATTTCTAATTTTTTATCCTTCGACAGGCTTTTTAACTTAGCAATTGTTCTTTTTCGTAGTTCTGTTTTATTCAGTGAAATCCCCTACTTTTATTTACTAATTAAAGCAAGTACTTCATTTCTTGATTTACTATTTTCTCTAAATGACCCACGAACGGCACTCGTTACAGTTTTGGAACCTTGTTTTTTCACACCACGGATACTCATACACATATGTTCCGCCTCCAAAATAACCATGACACCAACTGGATCTAATTCTTCCATTAATAAATCTGCAACAGATTTGGTGATTCTCTCTTGTAATTGCGGTCTTTTACTAATATCATCCACAATCCTTGCCATTTTACTTAAACCTATGACACGACCATTTTTCGGAATATATGCAACGTGCGCAACACCGATAAATGGCACTAAATGATGTTCACACATGGAGGAGAATTGAATATCTTTCACAAGTACCATTTCCTCATGTTGTTCTTCAAACACCGTTTCACAATGGACAGCGGGGTTTTTGGATAGTCCTGAAAAAACTTCTTCATACATATTTGCTACTCGTTTTGGTGTATCTAATAAACCTTGACGATCTGGATCTTCCCCAATTGCTTCTAAAATTTGTCGAACTGCTGATTGAATTTTTTCCTTATCCATTTATTTAAAGCCTCATTTCTGACTATCGTATTTTTCTGACCTCATGATTTTTCGGATTTCTCCTATATAGTAAAGAGATCCGAAGCTACAAACTATACCGTCTTCTCCTGCCTCTTCTAAGGCTAGATCAATTGCTTCCTCAAACCCCTGACTAGCCTTGACTATCTGATTTTTATCAGCTAAACGAAGAGCTAAATCTTCTGCCTTCATTGCCCTTGGATTACCAGGAGTGACTGTGATAAAAGAATGCATAACTGGAGAAACCCTCTCAATTATTTGATCAACATCTTTGTCTTTTAAAATACCAAGAATGGCTATTATTTTTTTATTATGAAAATACTTCGTTAAATTATCCACTAAAGCATTAATACTGTCAATATTATGGGCGCCATCAATGACGACAATTGGATTTTGGTGAATAATTTCAAATCGACCTGGCCATGTTGTTTCGGCTAAACCTAACCTAAGTGCATTTTCATCAATATGAATTTCATTTTCATTAAGGAGCTGCACCGCTTCTAACACAACAGCCGCATTTTTAAGTTGATGTTCACCTAATAATGTGATTTTTATATCTTTTAATGATTTATAATCAAATGACTGTCCACTTAAGTCTGCTGATATGTTCGTTATTTGGGAAAAGTCTGGTTGAAAAACTGGACTATTTTTCTCATGAGCAACACGGTAAATGACATCTTCCGCCTCTTTTTCTTGTGAATATAAAAGTACCGGAGTATTTTCTTTAATGATTCCAGCTTTTTCGCCAGCAATTTCAGTCAAAGTGGAGCCTAAAAATGCTTGATGATCGTAACTAATCGAAGTAATAATGGATAGTAATGGGTATTCAATTACATTCGTGGAATCAAGTCTTCCCCCTAATCCAACCTCAAGTACTACCATATCACATTGTTGTTCGTAAAAATATTGAAAAGCAATTGCCGTCATGATTTCAAACTCTGTCGTAGGTATTTGTTCTTCCTCTATTTTATTCTTAATCATTTCCGTTATTTTCGCTAGAGAATCATCTGAAATATCTTCTTGATTTACTTTAATTCGTTCATTAAATCGTTCAATATACGGTGAGGTAAATAGTCCTGTCTTATAGCCAGCCTTTCCTAAAATATGTGAAAGGTAGGATGCGACAGAGCCTTTACCATTCGTTCCCGCTATATGAACAAACTTTAACTTCTTTTCCGGATTTCCTAAAGCGTTCATTAATGAGCGAATATGATCTAAACCTAGACTCATTCTACTATACTTTGGACTATGAATATATTGTAATGCTTCCTCATAATTCATGCGATTTAAGCTCCTTTATGTCCTGCTCATTCTCTAAATTAGAATATCCTTTTATTATAAGGCATGGATACATATTTCGACAAAGAAACCTAATTTGTAACAAAAATCAAATAATACTATCTTTTTTTACTGTTTCAAATTATAATATTCTCATGTTTATATCACACTTTGGGAGGAAAGAATTTGAAGCAATTATTCGTTGTTTTATTCACTGTATTCTTAATAACTTTTATTCCCGTTTCAACATTTGCAATGAAAGCAAATGACCCACAATTTGAAGCATTTCTAAAGAAAATTGGTTGGGATAAACAGGACTACCTAGATTATCTTAAAAGCAAAGATTGGGATTTAGATTATTTTGATTCTGGCGATGAATTAGGTACACCACTAACCGAAAAAGATGTTCAATCTGTGCTTAAAAAATTCAATTTAACTCGTGAAGAATTGAATACCTTATTAATAGAATTTGGTGACTTGGAAAAAGGGCAAGACGTGTTACAAGGGGAATTGATTATTTTCGCGGAAGATTTGCATGATTATGTAAAACATTATTTAGACGATTACACCCTTATAAATGAGAAAAACCTTCAAGACCTATTAACATCCTATGAAATTGCATCCAAACAGGAATTGGAAAATATTTTAGTTCAGTTTGACGATTCCCTTGAAAATTATAAGTATCTTGAGAATTTAGAATCCATTGTAGACCTATATCTTTATGAGTTATCACTAACACCCATCAATGATACAAACTTCCAAGAGCTTCTTAAGCGTTATGGATTTAATTCAAAAGAAGAATTAGAAACATTTTTAAATGATCACGGAGATTCAATGGAATATTTCAAGTATATGGAGGAATTAGAGGATGCTATTTCCTTTTATCAGGACGAAGTTGAATTTGATGAAATATACCCTGATTTACCGGATATAGGTTTATCTGATGCGGAAATCGGAAAACTTCTGGAACACTTTCTTCGTTTAGATATAGAGGATTCTGCATTTTTGGATAAGCTTTTGGAACTTCAGGATCAATTAGCATCATTTGAAAGTTTAGAAAATGTCGATAAACTTTCTAAAAGCCAAATCATTGAATTTAAACAGATTTATCAGCAACTTTTAGAACTCTTCCAAATTGATATCAAGTATTATCTCGTAAAGGATAACGAGAAAAAGCCGGTCTCCTTTGATGCTTTAATGACAATGTATAGTACAGATGGGTATGACCTGCTATTAGAAATTTATAACAAAAACGGGGAATTACTAGCGGATTTATTGTTATACTCTGATTTATTTGATTTCCAAAAAATAATAGAAGAAGCAAAGGATGAAATCGAACAAGTAGAAAGTATTATGGTTGGAACAAAAAATGAGAAAAAGGATACAGAAAATGATGTAGAAAAGGAAAAGAATAAAAAGAAGAGTGAAGTGGTGAAAGAAACGAATGAAGTAGAAAAGGTAACAAGCGATAAAACCACCGACCGTGCAGAACAACCAGAACCCTCCGTTGTTGATAAAGCAGATGGTGAGGAATTACCAAAAACCGCTTCTCCTATTTTTAATATGTTGTTCTTTGGTTCCGTCCTTTTAATAACAGGTATTATTGTCTATCGTCGTTATGTGAAAATAAGTAGGGGCTAATCCCCTACTTATTTATTATAAAATATCATTTATGTTTTGTTGTGCCTCTTGCACTTGTTGACGTACATCGTGTAATTCTTCAAATGCTTGTTGGAATTGTGAATTCTGTGTAGCTTCTGTTCCAGCTTGTCTTTGTAAATTTCTTAACGTTTGTTCAGCACTCTTTAACTGTTGTTCCGCTTGTTCCAACACTTCCATGTCTTGTCCTTGAGCTTGGATTACTGCTTCTTGTGCAGCGTTTACTAGCGCACTTGCGCGTTGTAATTCCTCATGTAAATTTTCGTATGCCATCTTATGTACCTCCATTCCTTTTTATCAGTAATATGTCTTCATTTCCCTATTTTTATTCGAGCTGATGTATGTATTTTGAATGGTAAAGCACATTTATGCGTAAACTAACTAGGAATGATTGGAAAGGAGAGTGCTATGATGGGACGTGGAAAAGCTTTTAACCATAAAAAGAAGGGTAATCCAAATAGCTTCCCTGATCATAATATGGTGGAAAAAAAAGAACATAGCCGACAATTTGAACAGCAAGAAGATATTGTCACACACGAGGCCTTTAAAAACCGACCAAAAGCAGATGAAATGCCATAAAGAAAACTTCCATAAGTGTGGGTTTTCCTTCATCCCCCACTTATGGTTATCGCACTTATCAGACCTTTACGGGCAGTTGATCTCCCACCTACCTTCTTTGTTCCCTAGAAGCTTGAGGTGGGGTACTTACTTTTCGTTTAGGAGGAATAAAAATTACTTTTTCTTGATAATAACGATTTTTTTCATTTTTCCTTTGAATGCGGTATCCGCAATGGACAGTAGTAATGCTCCCAGAATTTCTGTCCAAATAGGAACTGTGATTTCAACCATCATTTCATCTATTATAAAGATAGCTAGCCACAAGGCAATCGTAATTAAAATGAATTTCATTCCAATAAATCTTTTCTTCGTTTTTAAATAAGGGCCGAAAATAATAAGAGATAACTTAGCAATTAACTTAGTAAAATAACTTAAAATGAAAAAGAAGATAAGAAATAAAAGTAAATAATATAATGAATCATATTCCACATTAAATATATAAAAAAAGCCTGCAAACCCCAAAAAATATGTACCAATACCCAATAATAAGGAACCAATTATAACTAAACCTAATAGCGCTATAGCAATTAAGTTTCCACCAAAAATTTTAAATCCACGAAAGAAACCATTTTTCTTCATCTAAACATCCTAACATTTTACACATTCATATTTTCCTTTATTTTCAATTTCATATTTATCGTATGTATCGTATGACCGTTAAAGTCCTCTTCAGTTTCACTTATTTTTTCAAAACCTTTTGCTTGATAAAATCTCATACCAACCAAATTATTTTTTTCCACATTTAGTTGGATTTCCTTTATGTCATCTAATATTTTTACACCCTCTTTTAAAAAAGCAGAACCTATGCCATAGCCCTGGAATTCTGGATAAATGTAAAGGGCCCCAAGTTGAGTCGAACCTTCTGAGGACACGTAGGAATAATTAGCAAATCCTACAATTTTACCATGAACTTCAGCCACTAACATCATCGAATATTTCAATCTACGTTTTAATATTTTATAACTGTAAGCTCTCTTCAAAAAATTATTTTGAATCTCATGTGGGATAATTCCTTCATATGTACTATTCCAACTCACCTTTGCAACGCGCTGCACTTGTGGAATATCCTTTTTTTTCATTAACCGAATAGTATAATCCACCATTAATCACCCTTTTAATTAGTGAAATATAACAGTTTTAAACATTATAACACTTTTATTCTGTTTTTAGGAACTTGGTATTCTCTTTAGGTTGGAGAATGCCAAGTTTCTCTTAAATCATTTTGTTTTCATCCGCACACCTCGTATTCCCTCTTAATATACTGCATTAGATGCGAAACAAGGAGGTGTAAAACGTCAGATGAAGAAGTATTTTGCTTTCACCCTTTGGGGATTAACTACCTTCTTCGCACTCACTTTCCTAATCATTTATATTCTTTTTGCACCAACAAAAAACGAAGAAATTGGGAATGATGACAGGAAACCTTCAGAACTAACGTTGGTTGAGGAGGATAATAATGAAGAATCTTCCGATGATGAACAGTCCAATAAGAATGATAATCAAGATAAAGAAGAATTCCATCAGTGAAGGTTTTCCTTCGTCTCCCGCTGCTGGTTAGTCGCACTTATCGGACCCTTATTTTCAAGAGGAAATAATGGAATATTTATGGCAGGAGTAAGGGGTTACCTTATTCCTCATTTTGCTTGAATCAACCGTTACCCCCAATAATCCGGATCTTTCATTCTAATCTCTTCCACAATATCTTCTAAATCCATAGGAGTTATCAAATCGACTTGATATCCCTCTTTTTCCTTTGCTATATCATATAGGTATTTATTGCTGCCCGGATTGTCTTCGTCCATTAGAATGATGCACCCATCACTTTTTTCTACTAACCATTTATTTTTTGCTTGGAATTGATATGGTCCTTTATAATCTCCTTTATATAATGGTTGGAAAAAGTCGACTATAAAAGTTAATTCTTGATATTTCTCCTTAAGAGGATCTGGCCAGCGTTTTTCTTGATTTTCAAATGGTGGAATCAAAGCAATATTTATATCATGATTTTCTTTAAGATCTAGTACAACTTCGGCAGTCCACATTTCCACACCCAATTGTCCGGTAATAATAACCCATTCTAATCCTTGTTCGATAAAGCTAGTTAAACGCTTCTCGATTGCAGCCTTAATAAAAGCTACTCGTGGATCATTTTCTTTGAAAATACCAAGCTCCGTGGATTTATATCCTGATACGACTAAACTTTTCATATGTAAGTCCTCCCCATAAATACCGCCATTATAAGATTAAAAAGAAAAGCTAGCAACTAATAGCTAGCCTTTCTTAAAAATCATTTATCTTTTACATCCGCAATGATGGGGGTGGTGCTTTCCATGTCCATGGTACTTTCCATGTCCATAGCCTGGGTCAAATGCTCCCATTACTCCTGGTCCCGGGCCAAATCCTGGGCCGGTAGGAGCTCCCATTACTCCCGGTCCTGGACCAAATCCTGGGCCAGTAGATGCTCCCATTACTCCTGGTCCTGGGCCTGGAACTTCATAAGATGGTCCTTCAATGTCAACACTATTTGTTACATTGTGAAAAGAAGTGGAGTGTGGAAACTCGTGAATATTCTTAACTGTATGATGGTTGATTACATTTGTGTGAGATGGATGAATATGTTTTACACAACTTTCTGAACAAGTATGCACGTTATTAACTTTAGTCGGATAAACACATATTGGACATCCACAATGTGGTCCATGATGACGTCTCATATACATTCCCCTTTCTAGTTTCAATACACTAATAACCTATGTCATCTGTATTGGTTGTGTATAAACGAGTACCCATTTTTTAATAAAGTTTAATAAATCTAGGCATTTGCCTCTTTTTAAATTTACTACTATTTCCATTGAAAAAAAATGAAACCTGTCATACGATAGAAACGTATTAAATGCAGAACGAAAAAGGAGGTGAATACAGATGTTACTCGAATTATTAAATGAACTTTTAAATGACTTATCACCATTTTATCTTTATTTAAGTTTAGTTATTTCCAACTTTCATCTAGGATTTCTTCAATTTGGATTACAATATCGCAGCTTTGAAAACCAAATCTACATTCGCAAGTGTCACAATGTTCAATTTCGTTTATTGCCAAAACTAAAAATAACACCGCGGATTATAGAATTAAGAACTTGGATATGTACAATTACGAAGAAAACCGAATCGGTAGATGATTCCGAAGCTCCTTCCCTTTCTGTCAACATAATGATAAAAAGACAAGGAGGAAAAAAATGGAATCAAAATCTGTATTCACTTTCTTTAAAAAATATAGCATTCTTTTAGGGGCTCTCTCCCTTTTGTTACTTTCAGGATGTCAAAGTGCAACATTTGAACCGATTAACGCTAATTCTACTGGTTTTTTCGATCATAACTTTGTTTATCCCTTTTCATTACTTATTAAAGGAATAGCAGGATTCTTTAATGACAACTATGGATTATCTATTATAATCATCACATTGGTTATTCGCTTATTATTAATGCCATTTATTTTGAAACAAACGAAAAACAGTGTACAGATGAAAGAAAAAATGGAGAAAATCAAACCTGAGCTTAATGCATTACAAGAAAAATACAAAGATAAAAAAGATGTGGAATCAAAAACTAAAATGCAACAAGAAATGATGGAGCTTTATCAGAAGCATAATATGAATCCTTTAGCTTCTTTGGGTGGTTGTTTACCAATCATGATTCAATTTCCTATACTAATTGCTTTTTATTATGCTATTCGCCGAACTCCGGAAATTGCCACTCATTCTTTTCTCTGGTTTGATTTAGGACAAAGTGATATGGTAATGACTATTTTAGCTGTGGTCATTTATTTTATTCAATTTAAAGTTTCTCAAATTGGTATGGATCCAAAGCTTAAACAACAAATGGCTATAATGGGACTTATGTCTCCGATTATGATTGGGGTTATTTCGTTATCAGCACCAGCTGCATTACCTCTCTACTGGACTGTCGGTGGACTATTTATGATTGTTCAAACCATTATTTCAAGAAAAATTTATGCATCTGCTTCTAATTCTACAGAAAGCAAATAATTTAAGAAAACTTCCATCGTTCTAAGGATGGAAGTTTTTTGTTACATATCGTGATTAGGATTATGTTTTTGTCTTGAATGATTTGCGTTTTTAGCCTTTTTCGAACCGCTTAGTGGCTCACCATATCCCTGTTGTGGACTTTGTGGTAGACGAGGGCGTTCTTGTTGTTTTGGTCCTTTTGGATTTACCATTTATACTCCTCCTTTCACTTATTTTATTGTTTGAGGATATTTAAGTAATTATGCAGGGTAAACAAATAGCTAATCATTTCAAGAGGTAACTTGGAAATCTTTAATAAACTATTGTGATATCGGCACTCATCACGGGTTATCAGCGCACTTTCTGGGATATCAGTATTCATTCTTTCCAGGATATCAGCACGCTTTCCTAGATATCAGCATGCTTTCCTAGATATCAGCATTTATTCCAAGATATCAGCACGCTTTCCAGGATATCAGCATGCTTTCCTAGATATCAGCATTTGTTCCAAGATATCAGCACGCTTTCCAGGATATCAGCATGCTACTTATAAAAATTAAAAAACAGGCAAAAACCATCTATTAGGTTTTTGCCTGTTTTACTTATTTCGTATATTCTTCAGTAAGTACGTTAACGATTTGTTTCTTACGAGATACAACGCCTTTAAGAAGCGCGCGATTATTGTTATCTAACGTTACACCATATCCAGATTCGACTTTACCTTTTCCTTCTCCAAGAGCAAGTACTTCAGAATCATTTTCTAGAATATCGGTTACAACGAACAGGAATAAATCCAGCCCTTTATCATTAATAATTTTATTAATTTCTGTTTCTATTTCTGCTTGATTTTCATAAACTTTTGCTGTATTAACAGCATTTACTTGAGCAACTTCAACTTTCGCATTACCCATTGTGAATTCTTTTGCATCCATTGTTACAAGTTCTAAGGCAGATTTATCACTTAAATCAGCGCCTGCTTGAAGCATTTCAAGACCATACTGTTCTAAATTAACTCCGGCAATTTCTGCAAGTTCATGAGCAGCATCTACATCTTGCTGTGTGCATGTTGGTGATTTTAATAGCAAAGAATCTGAAATAATAGCGGATAATAAAAGTCCAGCAACTTCTTTGGAAACCTCTATATTATTTTCTTTGTACATTTTATTTAAAATCGTTGCCGTACAGCCAACTGGTTCACCTCGGAAAATCAAAGGCTCTTTTGTTTCAAAATTGGAAACACGGTGATGATCAATGACTTCCTTGATTTTTGCATTTTCGATGTTATCCGCACTTTGTTGGAATTCATTGTGGTCGACTAAGATAACTTCTTGTCCGTCGTCCACACTTTCAATTAATGCGGGTGCATCCACTTTAAAGTAATCTAATGCAAATTGTGTTTCTTTATTAACTTGTCCAAGCCGCACAGCTTCAACATCTTCGCCAATCTTTCCTTTTAAATCGGCATAGGAAAGTGCAGAACATATCGTATCGGTATCTGGATTTTTATGTCCAAAAATAAGTGTTTTTGCCATAGTTATTTCTCCTTTTATGTATATGCTTGTCACAATTAAAATATTTTCATGATTCCTTACAAATTTTATCATAAGGCGATTTGTACTTCAATATTAGGAAGTTACATCCGTACCATTTTACTTTTCATTTTTTTCTTTTTATAGTTATAAAGAAGACTACCGTCAATGGGGATTTCCTTCATTTCCCACTGATGGTTAGTCGGACCTTTACGGGCGGTTGAGCTCACATACCTCCTTTGTTTCCCCAGAAGCTTGTGGCGGGATAAAGAAAGAACAAAAAGAAACGAGATGTTATAAATGAATCAATATATTGTCATTGGTGCTGGAATATTAGGCGCTAGTACTGCGTATTACTTAGCAAAAAACGGTGCAAAAGTAACGGTAATCGATAGAAAGGACATTGGACAAGCCACAGATGCTGCTGCTGGAATGATTTGTCCTTGGGTTTCTCAACGAAGAAACAAAGCATGGTATAACCTTGCAAAGGGTGGTGCAAAACTTTACCCCAAACTAGTAAAGGAATTGGAAAAGGATGGAGAAACTGAGACAGGTTATTCCCAAGTTGGTGCTATTAGTATCCATACCGATGAGAAAAAGCTTTTTGGCATGAAGGAACGAGCATTAAAACGTCGGGAAACAGCCCCGGAAATCGGTGAAATCACTATACTTGATGAAACTAAAACAAAAGAATTATTCCCATTGCTCGCTGAGGGATTTCAATCCGTTCATATTGCTGGCGGAGCTAGAGTAGATGGTAGAGCTATGAGAGATTCACTCATCCGTGGAGCAAAAAGGTATGGTGCCACAGTGATTTTTGGAGATGCCAAATTAATAGCAAATGGAGAAAAAGTAGTGGGGGCTTCCGTTGGAAATGATATGTTTGAAGCTGATAAAGTTATCGCTACTTCAGGAGCATGGATGAATGAACTATTAGAACCTTTGGGTGTCCAATTTGATGTAGTTCCTCAAAAAGGGCAAATCCTTCACGTGAAAATGCCGAATATGGATACTTCGAATTGGCCCGTAGTTATGCCACCAACGAATAAATATATATTATCCTTTGATGACCATATCGTCTTAGGTAGTACTCATGAGAACAAATCGGGATTTAATTCTGAAAAAACAGCCGGTGGTTTATACGACATTTTATCTAATGTTTTAGAAATCGCCCCTACCTTGAGTAATAGTACTATTCTAGAATCAAGAGTTGGTTTTCGCCCATTCACGCCAGGATTTTTACCTGTAATTGGCAATTTACCTGGTTTTGAAGGATTATTGTTAGCTAATGGGCTAGGCTCATCGGGATTAACTACCGGTCCTTTTGTAGGAAAACAATTAGCAAATTTAGCATTGGGTAATGAAATTGAAATAGCTATTACTGATTACCCCGTGAGCGGTGCTTTAATTAACTAAGCTATTCATACATGATGAAAGTTACATTTAAAATTTGGCATTCGCTTAACACCTTAGCGAATGCCTGTAATTCATTTATGCAGCAAGAATATGTCAAGCTTTCTAACCCAGAAAAACACTTTCTTCCAAATTCTTTATTAAAAAAAGGATCAAGCAACAAGGCTTAATCCTTTTAGACACCGTGCAATATGAAATTCAATAAAAATAAACCTGAGATAATATATAGCGGGATGGAAACTTGGGATGCTTTTCCAACTACTAATTTTGCAATTGGATAGGCAATAAATCCAAATGCGATTCCATCCGCAATACTATACGTAAAAGGAATCATAATGATAATAAAAAAAGCTGGGATTACTTCTGATAAATCATCGAAATTAATACTTTTCACATTTTGTAGCATTAAACCACCAATAATAATTAGAATTGGTGCAATTGCACTACTCGGTATAATGGTTACAAACGGAATAAAGAAAATCGACAATAAAAATAACAGGCCTGTTACAATAGACGTAATTCCCGTCCTTCCTCCTGCAGTAATTCCGGCTGCAGTTTCCACTGTTGAAACAGTAGGACTAGAACCAAATATACCGCTTAGAACAGCAGAAATTGAGGTAACCCGAAAGGCTTTACCATATTTTTCATGTTGATTTAGCTGTCCTAACTGTCCACTAATCAATCCAATATTTTCAAAGACAAGTACCATTGTTAAGGAAAACACAGCAATCCAAAACGTGGTGGATGCTATATTTCCAAATGACATCGCACCAAATACAGATCCATAATCACCAGAAGAACTTCCAAAGCCGTTCTTTAATGAACTCATATCCACAAGCCCGAACATCCAAGCAATTATTGTTCCAACAAAAATAGTGATTAAGAAGTTGGCTGGAATATTTCGTAAAAATAAAATAACAGCAAGAATCAGCGTTAGGATAAACGCAAGCACTGTGGGACTACTTATGTCGCCTAAACTAATTAAAGAATGTTCACCTCTAACAACCAATTGACTTTTTTCTAATCCAAGCAAGGCTAAAAATAATCCTAAACCAACACTAATAGAATCCTTCAACGAACTAGGAATTGCGGTGGTGAGTATATCGGACAGTGGGGTAAAGGCAATGATAACAAATAATAATCCAGCAATAAATACTACTGCCAGCGCTTCTTGCCATGTTAGGCCCATGGAATGGACAAAGGTATAAGAGAACATTGCATTGACACCCATACCCGGGACAAGGATAAGGGGCAAATTCCCCCATATCCCCATAATTAAACACCCCGCTACACAAGTAAGGATAGTTGCCCAAACCGCAGCCTGCATTGGTATACCTGCATCTGCTAAAATAGTTGAATTGACAGCAATAATATATACAATTGTAAAGAATGAAACGAAACCAGCAAGAATCTCTTGTTTCATCGTGGTTCCTTTTTCAGAAAGATTTGTGAGGTTTTTTATCTTTTCTTTCATTTTACTTCCTTCTTTATTAATCTCCCTCACCCACCCAGTCTTTTATTACAATTTGTTAAAAAGACCAAAAATGATTTACCTTTTAATCCATTCGATTTATAGACGTTCCACTACACCTTTTACTAAGTTTAAAAAATCTTCCTTCGCTTTTTCTGTAGTTTCAATAACCTCTTCATGGCTAAGTGGTTGGTCTAAAATACCTGCAGCCATGTTCGTAATACAAGAAATACCAATAACGTTCATTCCAGCGTGACGAGCAACAATAACTTCTGGTACTGTTGACATCCCAACTGCGTCTCCGCCGACTTTTTCTAGCATACGTACTTCTGCCGGTGTTTCATAGCTCGGTCCACTATTCCAAACGTAGACTCCTTCTTTTAGTGTAATGTTCAAATCCTTAGCAACTTCACGTACAAGTTCCTGTAAAGAAGGTGTATAAGCAGTTGACATATCAGGAAAACGTACACCTAATTTACTGTCATTTGGACCGATTAATGGATTTGCTCCTACATTATTAATATGGTCATTAATTAACATTAAATCCCCAGGAGTAAAGCTTTGGTTTACACCACCAGCAGCATTCGTTACGACAAGCATTTCAATACCCAAGGCTTTCATTACACGAACAGGGAAAGTTACCTCATCTAGAGGATATCCTTCATAGTAATGAAAACGTCCTTGCATAGCTAATACCGTAACACCTTTTAATTCTCCGACCACCAATTGTCCAGCATGACCTTCCACTGTCGATACTGGAAATCCAGGAATCATTTCATATTTAATTTTTACCGGATTGTTTATTTCATCTGCCAATACCCCTAAACCTGAGCCTAAAATAAGGCCAACTTTGGGTTTTGAGGAAATTTTTTCTTCTATAAAAGTTTTTGCACGTTCGATTTTACTCATACCCATCCTCCTTCAAATTTCGTTCAAAAAGCTTTTTCCATGTTGTGGACTTTTAACTTGGAAATTTTCCGCAATGGTCTCACCAATATCCGCAAACGTATTTCTTATTGGTAATGATTTTCCTTCCGTAACTCCTTTATGATGTATAAGTAATGGAACGTATTCTCTCGTGTGGTCTGTCCCGTGATGGATAGGATCGTTCCCATGGTCTGCAGTAATGATCAATAAGTCGTCTTCTTTTAGGTTTCTCAATACTTCGGGTAATCTTGCATCATATTCTTCTAATGCTTTTCCATAACCCTGTGGATCACGACGATGGCCATATTTCGCATCAAAATCTACTAAATTCAAAAAACTTAATCCAGTAAAATTCATGTCCATTGTTTCTAGTAATTTATCCATACCATCCATGTTTGATACTGTTCTTAGTGACTTGGTTACCCCTTCGCCATCATAAATATCAGAAATTTTTCCAATTGCGATGACATCATAATCCGCATCTTTTAACTCATTCATAACTGTACGACCAAACGGTTTTAATGCATAGTCGTGTCGGTTTGGTGTACGTTCAAAATGACCTGACTCTCCGACAAATGGGCGAGCAATAACACGTCCGACCATATATTCGGGATCATTTAATAATTCACGAGCATATTGACAAATATCGTAAAGTTCTTCTAATGGAACAACCTCTTCATGAGCGGCAATTTGTAAAACTGAATCAGCTGAAGTATAGACGATTAGGCTTCCAGTTTTCATATGTTCTTCACCTAACTCGTCTAAGATTGCCGTTCCTGATGCTGGTTTATTTCCAATAACCTTTCGACCGGTCTCTTCCTCAAGCTTATTAATAATTGCATCCGGGAATCCATCGGGAAAAGTTCTAAAAGGGGTATCAATTTGAAGCCCCATAATTTCCCAGTGTCCTGTCATCGTATCTTTTCCTGCTGAGGCTTCCTGCATTTTTGTATAATGTGCAAGAGGTTTATCTGCTGGTTTTATGCCTTTTAATTCACGAATATTACTTAATCCAAGGGCACCCATATTTTGCATGTTTAACCCATTCATATGTTCTGCAATATGACCTAAAGTATCCGCTCCTTTATCATTGTACTTCTCTGCGTCAGGGGACTCTCCAATACCGACTGAATCCATGACAATTAGGAATACTCGTTTAAAAGGTGATGTTTTACTCATACCTCTAGTTCCTCCTTTATAATCTAGCTTTATTGTAAGACGTCCAACCTCTAAAGGTCAATAGAAGGGGTCCAAAAATTTTGGACCCCTTTAAGCTGGTTTAGAAAATTAAAAAATCTGCTGCATGTGGATAATTATTCAGAAATAACATCGTATACTAATGGATTGCTATCCACCGGTTCGCTCGAAATCGAATAGGATTCATATATTTTCCCAATTACTTCCGCTACATCTTCCCGATTACTGTAAATGGTTACTAGTGAATCACCTTTTCGAACCTGATCCCCGACTTTTTTATTTAAAACAAGACCTACTGCCAAGTCGATTTGAGATTCTTTTGTCACACGACCTGCGCCCAGAAGGCTTGCTGCGATTCCTATTTCGTTCGCGATAATTTCTGAAATATATCCATCCTGTTTAGCTTCCACTTCAAATGTGTGGGCTGCGGTTGGCAATTTTTCAGGTTGATCGATAATCGATGGATCTCCACCTTGTGCTGCAACAAAGGTTTTAAATGTTTCAATGGCTTTACCAGATTCCATGGCATCCACTAATTTTTCTCGTGCTTCTTCTACTGTTTCTGCTTTTCCTCCTAGACAAACCATTCGGCTTCCTAATGTTAAGCATAACTCTTCCAAATCTTTCGGACCTTTACCTTTTAACGTATCAATGGCTTCTTTCACTTCTAAGGCATTTCCGATGGCAAATCCTAATGGTTGATTCATATCGGAAATAACGGCAATGGTTTTGCGACCAGCCCCATTACCAATCTCAACCATAGCTTTTGCCAATTCCTTTGCACTGTCAAGATCTTTCATAAAAGCCCCTGAACCTGTTTTTACATCAAGTACGATTGCATCGGCACCTGAGGCTATTTTCTTACTCATAATCGAACTTGCAATGAGTGGGATGGAATCTACTGTCGCTGTTACATCACGAAGTCCATATAGTTTTTTATCTGCAGGAGTTAAATTTCCACTTTGACCTACAACAGCAATCTTATTCTTGTTAACTAATTCATTAAATGTTTTACTATCCATTTCTACTTGAAATCCTTTAATGGATTCCAGTTTATCGATGGTACCGCCCGTATGTCCTAATCCGCGGCCAGACATTTTGGCTACAGGGACACCGATAGAAGCTACAAGTGGTGCAAGGATAAGTGTTGTTGTATCACCTACCCCTCCCGTACTATGTTTATCCACTTTAATACCGTCAATATCAGATAAATCAATTTGATCTCCTGACTCTACCATTGCCATCGTTAAATGGACTCGTTCTTCTGGAGTCATATCTTGATAAAAGATAGCCATTGCTAATGCGGACATTTGATAATCCGGTATATCCCCTTTTGTATAACCCTGAACCGCAAAATCGATCTCTTCCTTCGTTAACGAATGTCCATCACGTTTTTTCTCAATAATATCTATCATTCTCATCATAGTCACCCTTTCCTTCAGGCTATCGATGTTTCTCAAATTTTTTCGGATTTATATTTATTTAAAAGAACATACCTGCTATTGCTGCACTTAGTAGGGAGGCCAATGCTCCGGCCAATACTGCTTTCAATCCCATTTTAGCAATATCATTTCTACGACTTGGTGCTATACCACCTAATCCCCCTAATAGGATTGCCATGGAGCTCAAGTTTGCAAATCCACATAAAGCGAAACTTACAACAAGTGTCGTTTTATCTGATAATACTCCAATTTCCGGCGCAAAGGAGGCATATGCTACAAATTCATTAACTACCAATTTTTGCCCAATAAAACCGCCAGCTTGTATTGCTTCTGACCATGGTACACCTACAGCAAAAGCAATTGGAGCAAATAAAAATCCTAAAATTTGTTCTAGCGTAATTCCACCGAAGATCCCTAAAATCCCATTAATTAGGGCAATAAGTGCAATGAATGCTAATAACATAGCACCTACATTCAATGCCAATTTCAGACCGTCCGACGCACCTTTTGCAGCTGCATCAATGACATTGACTGTTTCTGTATCTTTTTCCAATTGAATATCATCCGAAATCTTCGCTTCTTCTGTTTCCGGCATCATCACTTTCGCCATAATCAATCCTGCTGGTGCCGCCATGAAACTTGCAGCAAGTAAATACTCTAGTGGTACTCCTAATAAAGAATATCCTACCAATACTGAACCAGCAACAGATGCCAGTCCACCAGTCATGACAGCAAATAACTCAGATTTTGTCATTTTCTCTAAAAATGGTCTTATTACAAGTGGCGCCTCTGTTTGCCCAACAAAAATATTAGCTGCAGCCGACATGGATTCGGTCTTACTTGTTCCTAGTAATTTAGATAGTGCACCACCAATAATTTTAATAAACCATTGCATAATACCAAGATAATATAAAACAGAAATTAATGCTGAAAAGAAAATAATAATTGGTAATACGTGAAAAGCAAATATAGAGCCAAACTGATCACTATCCGCTAATGATCCAAATAAAAAGCTAATTCCTTCATTAGCAAAATTAATAACATCTTGAACCCTTAACGTAAACCATTGAAGGCCTTCCTTTCCCGCTTCCCATTTTAATACAATAAATGCAAATGCAACTTGAATAACTAAACCACCAATTATGGTTCTCGGTTTAATCGCTTTCTTTTTATTGGAAAAAAGAAAGGCTATTCCTAAAACAACAACCACTCCCATGATACCCCACAGGATATTCATATAACACTCTCCTCTTTCGATTATTGGATATTTTATTTTTTCCTAAAATAGATAGAACGTCCAACATAAAACCTACACTGTAATCCCTTTCATATTGATTACAATTCCATTGTAAGGTTAGACGTCCAACAAGTCAATTGTTTTTTAAAATATTGTCGAATATTGTTGTGGATTTTACGATTAAAAATTCTTTCTGACATTTCTTTGGTTATTCTTTAACTAGATTTTTTCCCTAAATGTTACGTTTGCGCAATACATTAAATGATATTTGATTAGAATTAAAGAAGTTAATGGAGTAAAGAACTGGTCTATGATCTAAATCATAATGAATTTGACGCAAAATTAAGAGTGGTGTGTCTTGATCACAATTCATAATATCAGAGATTTCCTCATTATAGCTCATTGTTTTTATTTCTGCTTTTGCATAACTAATCGTGATCCCTACTTCTTCTAGCGATAATAGTATTGACTCCTGGTTTAATTTATACCCTTTTTCAAGTAAATTCGCTGGAATTTTATCAATACAATAAACTAGCGGTATCTCATCCGCTGTTCGAACTCGCTTAACTAAAAATACTTGTTCATTTTTCTCCAAGTTTAATTCCTTAATGTCATCGCCATGTGGATCAACATAACCCGTAAAAAGAATTTCTGTTCCAGACTTTTTCCCTTGTCTTTCTATCATATCTGTAATGCTAAATAACTCCTCTATTCCACCGGAGAATATGGGTTTATTATTCACAAACGTCCCAACCCCATGCTTACGGATAATGATATTTTCCTCTTCTAGAATCCGTAAAGCTTCTCGTAGTGTGTTACGCGAAACACCTAATTCCTTTGCCAACTCCATTTCAGAAGGCAAACGTTCACCTGCCTCGAGCTTTCCTTCTTTGATCTTTTCCTTTATTTGTTCAATCACCACAAGATAACGTGGTGTTTGAAAATTATAGTTGTTCATACCTTCCCACTCCTTTTATGTTTCTCATTTTACATTTTTTATAAAACGCGTCAAGCTGATTAGTGGCACTTCTAGATTTTGTTAGACTTTTAAATGTAAAAAAAGCCAATGATGATTTTTTATCACCATTGACTTTTTTCTTTAGTGAAAGAGTCCAGATTCTCTAGCTTTTTCACCTAACACATGTGTCGTCTTATTGATTGCATTTTTAAGTACTCCTCCTAATATTAGGGCGAGTATCGCGAATATAACAAGAAATACTACATCATGAGCTACTTTCTCCCAAACAATTCCACCTACAGCTTCTCTCATAATTCCCACAGCATACGTAAATGGTAAGAATGGGCTAATCACTTGGAAGAATTTAGGAAGTAATACAACCGGATATGTTCCACCTGATCCAGCAATTTGTAGTACTAACATGATAATGGCGATTGCTTTTCCTACATCACCGAAAACGGAAACTACTGTATACACCATCGTAACAAACACAGCGCTACATAATATTCCAAACAGGATAAACCAAAGTGGTTCTTTTATATTTACATCTAGGAGATAGAGATCTCCCAAAGTTACAATTAACGTTTGGAAAAGTCCTATGCTCAGAAATGTAAGTAATCTACCAAAGTAAATTTGTCTTTCTGTATAATTTTCCGCCTGTGGACCATGGATTTCTGTTGACATTAATGAAATTAATAGCAAACCACCTACCCACAGAGATAATACGGTATAAAATGGGGTCATACCAGTTCCGTAATTCTCTATAGGGAAAACTTTATGTTGATTAAGTACAACAGGTTCCGCAAAAAATCCCTTTTCAGCTTCTGGGTTGTTTTGGAGGAGCTGAATAATTTCGTTAATATCGGTATCCTTTTGTATATTTCGTATTCGATTCGCTAATTCATTTACCTTATCATTTATATAAGGAAATTCTCCAAGAACCTTATTCAAGGTTTCTTTTCCATCCCCCAAATTACCTTCTGTTCGGTTTAAGATACTTTCCACTTCAGGAATCGTTGACTGAATACCAACTAAAATTTCTCTCGCTTCTGTTAGTGTTTGTTTTGCACTTGCTACTTCATTTCTTACAGTCGGTTCAATCGTTTCCTTATATTCTTTAACAAAAGCATCCACACGTTCATTAACCGTTTCCGCACGTTCCTTTATGGATGAAAAAGCTTCTTCTACTTGCCCTTTTCTTTTTTCTGCTAAGGATTTGATTTCACTTCCCTGTGTTTGCAAGTTGGTTAATTGTTGCTCCATGTTTTCTAATTCACTGATCGCTTTGTTAATCGTTTCTTGATTAGGATTCACCTGAATATTGTTTTCCGTTTCTTTTTCCGTTTCATTTTCGTTTTCTTCTTCATTTTCTCCTTCATCAGGCTGATTTTCCTGTTCATTTGATGGTGCATTGGAAATATTCTGCTCTTGCACCTGTTTAAGTGCTCCCTTTATCGTACCAATCGATTGCAATGTCTTTTCAATTTGGCTATTTATGGAATCACTTATTTGCTTTTCCTCACCAAATTCGATAGAGGATGTATCGATTTCATGAACAAATGAATTGGTGTCTGATACCATCTTTTGAATTTTTTCTAAATCCTTATCAATTTGTGGAGAGATTTTATTCAAGCGATCCTCAGCTTGATTCAAAAAGTTTGTCGTATTATCAATCGTTTTAAGCCCACTTGATGTTACCTCTTTTGCTCTTGGTAACACATCTTGAGCCTTATTGATTAAATCACCTGCGCTATTTGCATCTTCTGACGTTTGATTCAATTTATCATGGATTTCTGGCAAGTTTTTTTCCAATGTGAATAGATAATCTTCAAATTTCTCTATATCAGGAAGATTTTTCTCAATTTCAACTCCTAAATCATTGAATATTTCAAAGATAATTTCATTTACTGTAGAAATAAAATTACTAGTTACCTGCTCTACTATGGCACTTGCACCTTTTTCCGTAATTTTAGGTGCAATGGCATTAATCTTTTCATTTACATAATACTCTACGTCTGCTTTTTCTGGTTGGTCACTAATAACTGTACCAAGACTTTCTGAAAAGTTTTTTGGTATCACAATGACTGCAAAATAATCCCCATATTCCAACTTATCCATGGCTTTTTCGCGGTCAACAAACTTCCAATCCAGTGAGCGATTTTCTTTCAACGATTTGACTACTTCATCACCGGCATGAATTTCTTGATCACGAACCGTTGCGCCTTCGTCTTCATTCACAATACCAATTGGAATTTGATCGGTATTGCCATATGGATCCCATGATGCTGCTATATTAAACCAAGCATAAAGTGAAGGTAAAATGATTAATCCCCCGATAAGAACCATAGCAACCCAGTTTGTACCAATATTTTTCAAGTCCGTTATAAATATCTTCCAAATAGCCTTCATATCTATCTTCCTTTTTCGTTATTTTCCCCTAAAACTTATACAATTATAGCAACGCACATTTACTTTCACAAATTCTGTGACGCTTTTCTACTATAATATTTCTATATCCTGCAAAATAATTGTCATGATAATGTGGGAGGTGATAATCTATTTATAGTGATTACAATAAAAAAGAGGGGTGTTCATGTATGAGTTTGTCCATACCAGAAATAACTTTAAATGATGGAATGACGATACCATCTATTGGATTTGGTACGTATAAGCTTAACGGGAGTGATGGGGCCGCTGCCATTTCAAGTGCGATAAATATCGGTTATCGCTTAATTGATACAGCCTATAATTATGAAAACGAAGGTACCGTTGGAGAAGCGGTTCGGAAGAGTTCTGTTCCAAGACAAGATCTACGAATCACTTCAAAACTACCAGGTCGTTATCATTCATACCAAAAAGCTGTCACTACTATTCAAGAATCTCTATATCGAGCAAATCTAGATTATTACGATTTATATTTAATTCATTGGCCAAATCCAAAACAAGATGTTTATGTAGAAGCATGGCAGGCATTAATCGATGCCAAGAAATGGGGTCTGATTCGTTCGATTGGCGTTTGTAACTTCTTACCAGAACATCTTGAACGACTTGAAAAAGAAACTGGCGTGAAACCAAGCATCAATCAGATTGAGTTACATCCATTTTTCAATCAAGAAGAACAAAGAAAATGGCACGAACAACACGGAATCGTAACGGAATCATGGAGTCCATTAGCACGCGCAAATGATGTTTTCCGTAATGAAACGTTGCGAAAAATTGCCGACAACCATTCTAAAACCATTTCGCAAATTATCTTACGCTGGCATTATCAACTTGGAGCAGTTTCCATTCCAAAATCTTCATCACCTGAACGACAACTTGAAAATATTAGCATATTTGACTTCGCTTTAGATGATGATGAAATGAACACCATCTTACAGTTAACACGTGCGGATGGAAGACTTAAAAATCAAGACCCAGCCGTTTACGAAGAGTTTTAAGCAATGAAGAAGACTAACCATCAGTGGGGTTTTCCTTCATCCCCCACTTATCGGACCTTTATGGGTAGTATGACTTCCACCTACCTTCTTAAGAAGTTTGAAGTGGGAGTCTTACTGCCCATTTAGGTGGATAAAGGTTGTTCGATTTAATTTGGCACTCGGTATTAGATTGGCGAATATCTATATTGTGCTTATGGAGAAGAAGTAAGGACAGGTGTATTTACGCCTAACCTTCCCTCTCCTATTTATTGTTTTGCTTTCCAATTTTTCATCGGGTTTTCTTGAGCTTCTTTTAGTGGAACTTGTATCATTTTTATTTCTCTGTTTTCCTTTGGTTTCTTTAATTCATTATAAATGAAACTAGATTTACCTAGTCCAACTGCCATCGCATCATCAACGGATTGGCAATAATAAATCTTTTCTATTCCGGCAAAATACATCGCTGTTAAGCACATCGAACAGGGTTCCCCACTTGCGTACATCGTAAACCCTGACAAATCATTTACCTGATACTTCTCTTGCGCCCTTCTAATCGCAAGTAACTCTGCATGTCCACTCACATCATGTCTTTTGTGTAATTCATTGACTCCTTCTGCAATCACTTTTTCATTTTTTACAAGGACTGCACCAAAAGGCTGTCCACCTTCTTCTACATTTTGAAGTGCTAACTCCACTGCTCGGTTCATAAATTTATCCATACTAAACCCTCCCTTGTATTCATTCCTTATTAATAAACTACTAAAAACCATCCATAAAAGAAAGCAACTTATTCATAAGGCATTAATGATATACGCCTTTAGAAAAAGAAGTTTCCAATCTTATTTTAAATCTTGCTTCCGATGAATCAAGCTAAGTACTGGTTCAGAATTAGTAATGGATGGTGGAATTGCTGCCCAATAAGTATTATAATAAAAAGTGAGTAGTTTATATTACCATGTAATAAACTTTATAGTTAAACATTGTTTTTAATATCTGATAGTGTGTTTTCAAAAAAGAGGATGAAAAGCAAGCCAACGAACTTTTTTAAAGGAAGGCCGACTAAAAACGGGCTTTGCGCCCAACTCACGCCTCTCCTTTTTTAGTGGCATGTCATTTTCACCGGTTTTTTTGAACATCATCTAATAAAGATACTAAATATCCTCATCTGTTTATTGAAGGGCTTTCCATTGTACTTTTAGGTTATTCCGTCCTTCATTGACTTGATGAAGGATTTTTTTCACTGTTTCTAAGTTATTCGCCTTATAAACAATTAGAATCAATATTAGACAAAAATAATATTCCAATAACGTATCACGGTGCTAACTTGAACCAATCGAGACATTAGATATTTTTTCCACAATTAACTATTAAATTACTCCATATAATACAATTGTTTACATCATGAATAAGGACGGTGGGAATGTTGAAATGGCAAAAGCAATTATTAGATTTAATCAACAAATCACAGGATAAGAAAATTGCTCTAGGTGTTGATGTATCCACAGACGAATACCCAATTGAAACAATACGTCAAATCATTGAATTATTTGAGCAAGTGAGAGCAGAGACTCCTCTCGTTTTAGCTGATTTTAAACTTAGAGAAGTAACAGACACAAAACAAGCAAAAAACATTACATTTCATACGCATGGAAGAGCTTCCTATACGGAGGCATTAGAATGGGGACAAGAAAATGGGATTGAAACTTTCTTTTACATTACAGATGTCACCGGATATTTTTGGGATGAGCTAAAAATTGACTATGAAGTGATTTGGTTAATTCCAGACAAATTTAAACCACAAGTTCCGTTTGGAAAAACATTGAATTTGGTTTAATAGGATAAAGCCGCCTTTTAAATAAGGCGGCTTTATTCATTTAACTAACTTTACCTTTACGTTTTTCATTTTCCGAAATAATATAGGCACATACAGCATCCCCGGTTATATTTAAAGAAGTTCTAAGCATATCCAATAAACGGTCAATACCAATAATGAGCGCAATCCCTTCCACTGGGAGACCAACCTGTGTGAGAACCATGGCAAGCATGATCAATCCAACACCAGGTACACCAGCAGTTCCAATACTAGCTAAAGTAGCAGTAATAATAATCAAAATAATGTCGGTAAAATCAAGAGGTATAGCATAGACCTGGGAAATAAATACTGCAGCTGTTGCCTGCATGATAGCCGTTCCATCCATATTAACAGTAGCCCCCAATGGTTGGACGAAACTACTAATACTTTTACTAACTCCAAGATTCTCCTGGGCCGCTTTCATGGAAATTGGTAAAGTTGCATTTGAACTAGCAGTACTAAAAGCAACCGACATCGCCGGAAAGAATCCTTTATAAAAAGTTATCGGATTTCCCCTACCAAGAAACCAAATAGCTATCGTATACGTGACAGCCGCATGAATAAACAGACCTAAAATAACAGTCCCCATATATGCACCCATCGATCCAATGGCATCTAAACCCGCTCCCCCAATCGCGGAAGCAATCAATGCAAACGCACCATATGGAGCTGCTTTCATAATTACGTTCACCAGGTACATTAAAACCTCATTTGCTTGATTAAATAAACGGTGAATCCCGCTGGTTTTATCTCCTAAAATGGCAAGAGCAATTCCGACAAAGATAGCGAAGGCAATAATTTGTAGCATATCACCAGCGGCCATAGAAGAAACCGGATTCGTTGGAATAATATTTACGAGCGTTTCCATAATTGGAGGGGCTTCATTTACTTCATAATCCGCGATACTTACATCAAAAACCCCTTCAGTACCGGGTTTAATAGCAAATGCTAACGCTAGACTAATACATAATGCTATGGCAGTTGTTACAAGGAAGAAAGTAATCGTTTGTATTCCAATTCTCCCCAATTTTGCCGGTTCTCCTAAACCAGCTGTCCCAAGAACGATGGAAACAAAAACAATTGGTACTACAAGCATCATGATTAGATTAATAAATATTTGACCAACTGGAGTTAAAAGATACGTATCTAATTTAGAAAAAACAGCTTCTGGCACAAAAGTTAATATGATACCCGTTACCACACCAAGAACAAGGGCAATTAAAATCTTTTTGGTTAAACTCATTTTACTACCACCTTTCGTTATAACAAAATTGGGAATTTAACCAGAATGGCAGTTTAATGGACGTTTTCTTAGTTAACTTTTTTATAACTTCTTTAAATAAAAAAGTACACCTCCCTTCATTAGTTGAATTGAATTCATTCCCCGCACTGACTTGAGTGCGGTTACAATTCCAGCAGCAACTAAACATGAATGTAGCGTGTACCAGGCCATGTATTGTGAATATTATATATTAATACGAAAAACGAAGATATAATAGAACATCTTTTTGTCTTTTTTATTAGGCCTTTACGGGCAGTTGATCTCCCACCCGCTTTCTTTGTTACCCCAGAAGCTCAAGGTGGGATAAAGTAAATTTTATTCACTACCGAATGGCCTTCCTTATGATATGATTTATAAAATAATTTTTTATTATAATTCTTACAAAAAGAATGACGCTTGGGCATTTAAAACGTCCCAAGCGTCTTTTACTTTCTCACCAATTAAAAATATGGAACTTCTTTCATAACACCGTCTTTCACTACAGTATATTTGAAATTGGGGAGTTTTGCTTTTTCTTTTATATATTCCAACAACTCATAATGCATGGAATGAAACACAAAACGAAGTACATCATCAAAAACATGATAAAACAGGGTATAGCAACTTTTTATAATTGGTAATTTCCGAATATAGACAACTAATTCATGTTCATTATTTAATTTATCAAACAAATAATTTCTTTCTTCGTCATTAATATTATCTAATATTTCAGTTGGTTTCATTAGTTCCTCTATCGGATGAAAAATAAGAATATTACTGTTTTTTTTTCCAGAATATATCGATAGTCCGTTTGACTGTTTCGATAGTAAAAGGAAATCATCTTTAAGTCCTGTTAGTCTCATTGATTATTCGTCCTTGTCATCGTTGTAATAATGCGTGTTCAAAAAGGATTGTTGTCGGCTAAATGCACAATGTCCATTGCGGATATTGCCGGCGTTAGCCACAAAGGCTGTTTTTAGTCGGACTTCCTTCATTCTTTTCCTGTGCGTCGCAGTTCGAGACGGCGTAGCTTTGAGCACTAGAAAAAGCCTCTTTGATTCCACGACTTACTAGGAAAAGCAAGCCAACGTCGATGTGTCATTTTCACCGGAGTTTTTGTACATCCTTTTATAGAAACCTATAATCCATACTTTTATCAGGTCGTTGACTAATCTCAACGCTTAGTCCCATTTCATTGTTTAATCTATGATACAAATACTTCCGTTTAATCTTGGGTATTAGAGCTAGCATCTTAATAGGATCATCTGTCCGCTCGTTTCGCAAAAAAATTAAGTGATTCTTATTGTTTTCGCCTAAATAGGCAGCAAATACTTCTTCTGTCTCATCATCTATCTGCTTATAATCATCCTCTAAACCAAGTAGCTTTACGATGGTTTCTTCCATGGATAGCGCCTCCTTAAATACACAGGATTTTTTAATCATTTTATCCATCTGGGTTAAATATAAACTTCGAAAATGACCGATTAGAAAAGATGATGAAGCAAATAAATTTTAGAAGAATGCATGAAGTAAAGGCAGATATTATAAAGGGACTTCCATCAGTGGGAGTTTCCCTTCATCCCATACTGATAGTTATTATTGGGCCATTATGGGCAGTTGACCTCCCACCTACCTTCTTTGTTTCCCCAGAAGTTTGAGGCGAGATAAACATTCAAGAAAATATGAGGTAAAAGTAATTGAATGCGTTAACATTTTCGAAAGTGCATGGTAGATACTGCCATGCACTTTCATTATTATTTACTATTTTCCCTACTCTTCATCACTACCACGATAACGCTTGTACAGTAATGGATTCCAAATGCGGTATTCTAAGTCTTTCTCACGTAATGCTGCTGGGATATCATCAAAAATTTTCCGTGCTACTTCAAGTTCGTGCTGGGCTTCTCCCCGATCTTGATACATAAATTCATCTGAAGCCTTCTCTGGTGCTTTATTCACTTTTTCTTCCAAATATTCTACAACCATTTCCTGTTGTTTATAAATAGACTCACGCGCTTCTGAAACCCAATCATCTTGAGTGGAACGCAATGTATCGGTTACATAACTAAATTCATCAAATATTCCTTTGTAAACTCGGTCTGCATTAGTACGAACATCACGAATTACATTTTCCAAGTCTTCAATCGTTAATTCTTCAACTTTTAGAGGACTTTTTCTCTTCGGCCCTCCAATCCGTGAAGATTCTAAGTAATAAGGGAAAATACTTTTAATTGTTTTTCCAACTGGATTAATTGCCTGATTGTTCTCATCCACCCCTTTAGGTTGCACCCCTTGCATCGCAATCCGAGCTGATTCCGGACGAACGATTTCTTTCGGTGGAAGAACCCCATAACGCAGAAGCTCCCTGATTCCAGTTCCAGAAATATTTATGCGATATTGTTTACCATGCGGACATGTTTGCTCCGTTGCAGGGTTATCGCATCGCGTACAATAAAACACTTCATGGAACAATCGAATATCAATACCTAACTCATCGGCTGTGAATTCATCGAAAATGGAATGACTTGCATATTTATCATAATAATCTCCAATACCTGCATGGTCGCGGCCAATTAGCGCATGTGTGCATCCATAATTTTTCATGATTAACGCATGAAGAACCGCTTCACGAGGACCAGCAAAAATATACGTAACACGCAATGGCGCAAGCACGGTTCTGTCTTTCGGATAGTACGTATCTAGCACACTACGATAAGATAACATGCGAAACTCATGCCTTGTGTACTCACGTTTCGCCATTTCTACTAAGGGCTGTACAAATAAACCATCCAATTCTTCAAGTGCATTTCTATGAATATACTCATGACCACGGTGCAGTGGATTTGCTCCAGTAATAAATCCGCCGACAGAGTGAAATTTCTTTTGTTCATAAAACAATTTCCACGTATCCTTTGGTTCCATTCTAAGGTTTTCAAATGGTCCCCAATGCACCCTTCTAAGTAATTGAATTGGCCCACCTAAAGCCGTATCCCCCATCCTTCTATAAATAGAATCTACACCTGGATGGTTCCGATCCTTCGTACCAAATAGATGTGTAGCCCGAAAATCTCTTTCATAATGAAAAATATCATCTAATTTAAGAATGGCGACCGGTTCCTTCGTTTCATCCGCTAACACTACTTCATCTCCAACGGACAACGTTTTTATCACTTCTTTATTTCGATCTCCAATTGGAGCAAAACTTAAAGGAACTGGCCAAACAACCCCATTTTTCAGACGACCTTCTGTTAAAACGGAAATGTAATCTTCCTCAACCATAAAACCTTCATTTGGAGATAAAACACCAGTTGCAATCATTTCCAATGTAATAACTGCCTCCAAGTCTACCATAATCATCGGTAGTTCCTTCGCTTTCTCCATAGCCTTTTCTAGTTCTATTCCCGTTAAAACACCATTTACCAATTTTCCACCATGAGGCTTCTGGGGAAAACTCGCAAAATTTATTTCAGACATTATATCCCCTCCCTACTATTTTGTATATTCAAACAAAAACTGTTATATTCTAAAAATAAGAGCTAGTGGACAAGTTCTCTGTTCTTGTTAAACGAGATTATTTCACCCTATTATGGAGGTTTTATAATGGTAGAATCGGCATCAATAAGTACTTTAAAAGCATTAGTTGAAAAGAAAACAAAGAAAAAAATATTGGTTAAAATAATGTGGAATGACAATGAAAAGTTAACACTATTCATTACGCCAAACATGAAAATCAATTCATTTATATATGATGAAAAAGAGGGTTATTTATTTTATGATTTAGAAGGAAAACCAATAAAATGGGTAATTCCATGTGTATTATCGGAAAATATGTTGATGGATGGGAAAGCACTCCTTAAGGAAGATATACAAATTAACGGACAATCTCTATCTAAAGATGATAAAAAATTTTTAATGGAACATTCGGATTAAACATCCTCGGGAACAATTAGAAAACCTGTCATTCACCATCCAGGATGTGCGAATGACAGGTTTGTACTTGTGTAGGAAGTCCGATTTGAACGGTAAACTAGATTAATTGGATTTGACTAAATCAACAAACTTTTCAATAACACTATCTAAAAATGTTAATGTATCCTCATCTAACTGGCCATTTTCCTCGATTTTCTGTTGAACAAAATTAATAAGAACTTCATTGCCACCTGGGGAAAGAACATTTGCCTGAATCCCAGGTGCAGATAAAATTTGTCGTAAATGTGTTTGGGCACGAAGCGTTCCAACCATTCCTGAACTAGCTCCTAATGGCATCACGGGTTTCTTCATAAACACCCTTTTCCCACGAGAAGCCCAATCTAATGCATTCTTTAATACTCCTGATATAGACCAATTATATTCTGGTGTTACAATGATAATCCCATCGGCAGAAAGAATTTCTTGTTTGAAGTCTTTCACGACGGACGGTGGATCTAATTCCTCGTCTTGATCAAAATGGGGCAAAGAACGAATATCTGCTATCTTTATGTTCATTTTATCCTTATAACGTTCTTGCATTATTTTTGCGATTTGCATATTGTACGACTCTTTTCTAATACTCCCAACAAGTGCAACAATGTTCACTATTACATCCCCTTTTCCAATGATTGTTATGTTTAATAAATTCATGCATAACTTTGCATTCCGGCACTCACCGGACTTTTGAGTTGCGGAACTCCTAATTGCTTTTTCTTTCAACTATGTTGTTTAGAGTGGTGGGAGCGACTTCATGATAGTTAGCCTCTTATTACTTATCGTCCAATGAATGGTATTTCCCACCGTAAAATATAAGTGGTTTCTTTTCTTCTACATGAGTATCAGTCACTTTTCCAATAAAGAGGATGTGATCCCCTTCTGTATGTTCTTGAGTGACCTCACACGTTATTTGTGCTAAAGATCCTGGTAAAACTGGTTTTCCGTCTAGATAGTCAAATTCTATGCGAAAATCATCTTTCAATTTTCCCGAAAACACTCTTGAATATTCTTCTTGATTGGAAGCTAATATATTAACCGAGAATACTTTACTACTTTTAATTTTATTTAGAAGACGGGCATTTTCACTTATCGAAACAGTCACTAATTTTGGATGTAAAGACACGGACATGAAAGCGTTTGCTGTCATTCCATGAACTGCCCCGTTCACCTCAGTTAAAACCACTGTAACCCCTGTCGCAAACTTTCCCATTGCATTTCGAAATTGGTTGTCATCCATTAAAAATCCCCCTTCACTTTCTTTAAAAATAATAATCCCCTTTATTTTAAAATATTCCCACTATACAAAACCATTGCATATATAGTATTATATCATATAATATACTATTCCTAGTTACAAACTATGGTTAATTCTTTCAAATACTATGAAATCGTTTAATAAGTAATGGAATAATAGTTCTAATTATTCAGATTGAATTTACTAAATCATCACTGGAGGGAAAACAATGAATTTACTAGAACTAAATACAATGGAAGAACGGATTGAATTATTAACAAAAACAGTAGAACCTTTTACCGCACGCGCTTTAGGCCATGATAAAAATGGAACATTCCCTTATGAAAACTTTAAGGAATTAAAAGCAATTGGATACCCTGCATTAGCAGTACCAAAGGAATACGGTGGGCTAGGAATATCTCTTTATGAAATGTTATGCTACCAAGAAGTAATTGGGAAAGCGGATGGATCAACTGCCCTTTCCATAGGATGGCATATGGGACTTATGAAACAACTGGGTGAAAAAAGAAACTGGAAGAAAGAAAAGTACGAGTCTGTTATTCGTGATGTTGTAAAAACGGGTGCATTACTAAATAGTGCCGCATCTGAACCAGCAACAGGCAGTCCTACCCGTGGGGGAAAACCAGAAACTTTTGCAAAAGAAGTAGATACCGGATGGGTGATCAACGGAAGAAAAACTTTTACAACACTATCCCCCATTCTTAGTTATTTTATTGTGAGTGCGTCCATTGATGGCACGGATGATGTGGGGAATTTCCTAATCAAGCGTGATAGAAAAGGAGTAAGTGTGGATGAAACATGGGATTCTATTGCCATGCGTGGAACTGGAAGTCACGACCTTGTATTAGAAGATGTTCATGTGGAAAAAGACGATCTTGTTGAAATCATGACACCGGGTAATAAGACACCTGCTGGTTGGCTTTTACACATTCCTGCATGCTATTTAGGAATTGCACAAGCTGCACAAAAGGCTGCATTAGAGTTCGCAACTACTTACTCACCAAACAGTATTAAAGGAACTATTTCGGAATTACCAAATGTAAAACAAAAATTAGGAGAAATGGAACTTGGTATATTAGAATCGAAACATTTTCTGTACTCCGTTGCGAAGAAATGGGATGAAAGTAATGAAGAAACAAAAGCAACAATGGGACCAGAACTTGGTGCTGTTAAGTTATCCGTAGTAAACAAGGCTGTAAACGTTGTTGATTTGGCTATGAGAGTTGTTGGTGCAAGAAGTCTTTCAGAGAAAAGTAATCTTCAACTCTACTACCGTGATGTTCGAGCAGGACTTCATAACCCGCCTATGGATGATATGACCATCATGCAATTAGCAGGAAAATCTATTGCTGAATTTTAGAGACGGAGGGACAGATCCCTTGTCTCACTTCGTCACTAATCCGACTAAACAGGGGTAAATTATAATAATAATTTCATTTTTAATTATATAAGTTTGTTCAAAAGAACCGAGGTCGGCTAAATTGCCAACGAGAAACGTCGAAGTGTTTTTCACTGAACTTTTTGAACAACCTCTATAAATATGAAAATAAAAAGTGGATGAGGAGAATGTAAAGATGAAAAAGGGGAAGTTTCTAAAAGGGATAGTAACAGGAATTGCTTTAATCACCTTGTTAGCAGGTTGTGGTGGATCAGATAATGCATCCAATACGGATTCAGGCAATTCGGGGGATTCAGATGTTAGAACAGTAAAAGTAGCTTACGACCAAGCCTCTAAACCTATTTCTTGGTTGGATGATAACGGAAATCCTACCGGTTATGATGTTGAGGTATTAAAATTAGTTGATGAGCTATTACCAGAATATGAATTTGAATATGTAGGGACAACTAGCGATGACTTACTAATCGGTGTTCAGCAAGGGAAATATCACGTAGGAGTTAAAAATGCTTTCTGGACAGAAGAAAGGGCAAAAAACTTTATCTATCCTGAAGAATTTCTTGGTTTAAGTAGCATCGGTCTTGTGCTGAAGAAAGAAAATGAACATATCAAATCCTTATCAGACTTTGCTTCTAATGGCATGACTTTGGCACCAATTGCAGCAAATAATGCACAATACACTGTCATTGATGAATACAATCAAAAAAACCCTGACAATCCAGTTCAATTAGATGCGGGAGATCAATTCACTGTTGATGTGGTGCAATGGGTGAATGAAGGACGTGTAGATGGAGGAGTCATCATTGAAGGTCCCTTTAAGAAGCAAGTTATCGCTGAAGATGGTCCATATCATAATTTAGTAGAAAATGTTGTTTACAATGAATTCGATGTGATTAAAACATGGCCATTATTCAATTTAAATGAAGAAGAGTTCGCCGCTGCATACGATGAAGCAATCAAACAACTTAAAGAGGAAAAGAAACTGAATGAACTTAGTGAAGAATTTTATGGCAGAGACTTATTCGAAGTATTAGAATCTGTGGACAGATAAACAAGAAAATAGAGGTGCAAAATGGAGAAATATTTTGATGCCACATATATATGGGAATCGATCCCTACGCTCATCCCCTATTTAAAGGTAACCTTTATCGTAGCAGGCCTTTCCGTCCTATTCGGAAGCCTGCTAGGATTAATCTTAGCTGTGATGAAACTAGGAAAAAACAAGATTTCCCAAAATATTGCCCATGGGTATACAACCGTATTAAGATGTACCCCATCCATCGTTCTACTATTTTTAATATATTATGGGGTTCCAGCAATTGCTATAAACTTTGGAATCAATCTGAACGATATGAGTGCAGCTTTTTTTGTCGTAATTACTTTCACCCTTCAATTTGGTGCACTCATGTCTGAAGTCATTCGATCAGCCTATGAATCTATTGATAAGGGACAATATGAAGCAGCAGTATCTGTTGGTTTAAGTAACACTCAAGCATATTGGCGAATTATTTTCCCCCAGGCTTTTGTAGTAGCCTTACCAAACTTTGGAAATAGCTTATTGGAATTAATGAAAGAAGGGGCTCTAGCCTACACCATCGGATTAATCGATGTAATGGGTAAGGCAAATCTTATTATAGCAGGGAACTATAATTCACATGCACTAGAAATCTACATTGGACTTTCTATCATTTATTGGATCCTTTCCATTCTAATAGAACAGTTTTTCTTAAAACTGGAAAAAATTTTTAGTAAAGGGAAGAAGAATCTGAAAACAGTTTAAGGGGGTGACAGTGTGTCAAACGGATTGGATTTTGAGTTTCTAATAGATACCTTTTTCATAGCACTATCTGGGGTTCCTGTGGCCATGATTATTACAGTTATTTCATTACTCATTGCCTTGCCACTAGGATTTTTGCTAGCGTTAACACGTATCAACAAAATGCCGATTTTAAGTCAATTTTCTCGGGTTTACGTTTCATTTGTTAGAGGGACGCCTGTCATCGTTCAGATCTTTATCATCTACAATAGTGTTCCCCTTCTACTCGCAACCATATTTGAAAAATATAATATCCAAATGAATGTTTATGATGTCAACCCTATTTGGTATGCATTAATTGTTTTTTCATTGAATACAACGGCAACATTAATAGAAGTATTTCGTTCGGCGATCAATACCGTTAGTAAAGGACAACTAGAAGCTGCTTATTCGGTTGGACTAACGACTGTTCAAGCATTTATTAGAATTATTATTCCGCAAACATTAGTAGTCGGACTACCTAACATATGTAATGCTACCGTCAATCTTATTAAGGCAACTTCTTTAGGATATGCCATGTCTCTACCAGAAATCACGTTAAAAGCCCAAGTAGCGGCAAATGCTAGTTACAACTATATCGAGGCTTACATGGATATTTTTATCATATACCTAATTATTTGTAGTTTAGTAGAATACGGATTTAAACGAATGGAAAAACGATTAAGAAAATACAAAATCGCTCCCGCTGCGTAAATCTATTTTGGTGGTGAAATCATGTTAGAGATTCAAAGTATCAAAAAATCATTCGGAAAAAACACAGTTTTAGATGGGGTAAATTTAAAGATTGAGAAAGGCGATGTGGTGGTCGTCCTTGGACCAAGTGGTTCTGGTAAAACAACCTTACTACGATGCATTAACTTTTTAGAAAAAGCAGATGAAGGTAAAGCCATTTTTGGGGATATTCAAGTAGACCTTCATAAGGCTTCTAAAAAACAAATAAATACCATCAGAAAAAGAACTGCTTTTGTATTTCAAAACTACAATCTCTTCAATAATAAAACTGCGTTAGAAAATGTAACAGAAGGACTTATTATTGGCAGAGCTATTCCTAAAGATAAAGCAATAAAAATGGGAAAAGAAGCATTGGATAAAGTAGGATTATCTGAAAAATACAATGCCTATCCTAGTGAGTTATCAGGTGGACAGCAGCAACGTGTTGGGATAGCAAGGGCTGTCGTCTTAAATCCAGACATCATCCTTTTTGACGAGCCAACATCAGCATTAGACCCGGAATTAGTCGGTGAAGTTTTAGAGGTGATGAAAACCATCGCTAAAGAAGGAACAACCATGCTAGTCGTTACCCATGAAATGTCTTTTGCTAAAGATGTAGCGAACAGAGTAATCTTTATGGATGGTGGTGTAGTTGTGGAAGAAGGTTCACCAAAAGAATTCTTTGAGAATCCGAAAGAAGAACGAACCCAACGTTTTTTAAGAAGAGTTTTACCTGAGGATTACATTTATAATATTTAAGAACTTTTACCCTACAAATGTGTTTTTGTCACATATGTAGGGTTTTATTCTTTCAACGCGCTTCAATCATTCCATATGATGGCTGGCATTCCCTTTTTAAATCCTCACAGAACGTTTTAACCAGACCTCCATTAACGATAACCCACCTAAATGTGCAGTAAGTGCGACTAATCTTTATAAGGAATTTCAGTAATTTTTGAATACTAGACATCTCTTTCAACATATTGTATAATACAAAAGTTACCCATGATAACTATTACCGAAGATAACTATTTAAGGAGGTGCTTTCAATTAAGACTTCACAAAAGTTTTTTCACAAGCTTATTTTATTATATCGGCCATTTGAAAATCGTCTCAATAAACAACTCAATAAACACCAATTACATCGGGCACAGTGGACTGTGCTTTACTATTTATATAATAATGGTTCTGCGACGAATGTTGAGATTTCCCATTATCAAGGTGTTGAAAAACCTACCATCACAAGAACAGTTAGCCGCCTAGAGGAATTGGGTTATGTGGAACAAATTCCCGGAAAAGATAAGCGTGAAAAAAGAATGAAGCATACAGAAATCGGTATGAACATTTATGAAGATGTTCGTGTTACCATTGATCAATTTGAAGAGAGTATTCTAAAAGGAATAACTGAAGAGGAACGGTTAGAGGCCGTTCGAATTATGGATGTAATTAGAAATAATATCAATAAGTAAGGAGTTAGATTTTAGTGAATCAATCGAAAGCAAAATTATGGACCAAAGACTTTACTATCGTTTCTACTGCAAACTTTTTCTTATATTTGGTTTTTTATTTACTATTAGTAACAATGGCAGCTTATGCGGTAGATCAATTAAACGCGTCAGAGAGTCAGGCTGGACTTGTAACAGGTATTTTTATTATCGGAACATTAATTGGCCGACTTTTTCTCGGACGTTTGATTACCACCATTGGTAATAAGAAAATGTTATATTTTGGACTTATCTTTTTTATAATTACTTCACTCTTATATTTTGTAGAATCCGGAATAACATTCTTACTTTTTAACCCGTTTTCTTCATGGACTTGCACTTGGAATGGCTAGTACTGCAACAGGAACCATTGTAGCCGAAGTTATTCCAGAGTCACGTAAAGGAGAAGGAATTGGATATTACAGCATGAGTATTACACTAGCTACAGCAATCGGCCCCTTCTTCGGTCTATATATGGGGCAACATACAAGCTATCAAACCATTTTTAGCTTTTGTACTGCGTTAGGAATTATTAGTTTTATAATCGCACTCTTTGTAAATATTCCAGTAATAGAAAGGCTAGAGGAAGATACAGTACAAAAACATAAACATGCGTTTAAATTTTCCAATTTTATTGAACCAAAGGCATTGCCAATTGGATTAGTTGTTATTATTCTATCCTTTGCCTATTCTAGTGTTCTATCATTTATTAATTTCTATGCAATGGAGATTGACTTGGTTAATGTGGCAAGTCTATTTTTTGTTGTCTATGCTGTGGCTATATTGGTTTCACGACCTTTCACAGGCCGATTAATGGATAAAAAAGACGCTAATTCGGTCATGTATCCAGCTTTTATAATTTTTGGGGTAGGTTTACTACTTTTAAGCGGAGTAGCAACAAGCATTCCATTACTATTAGCTGGTGCCTTAATTGGACTCGGATATGGAAATATGCAATCAACCGCTCAAGCGATTTCTGTTAAGTCGACCTCTCCAGAGCGTGTTGGCCTTGCAACATCAACCTATTATATCGCACTTGATGCAGGACTTGGTTTTGGACCATACGTTTTAGGATTTATCATTCCACTAACTGGTTATCGTTATTTATACGTGACAATGGGAATATTAGTGCTAGCAACTACCATCCTTTATTATTTCATGCATGGAAGAAAGGAAGGTTCTATTCTTCCGCGCGATAGTAAAGCTAAGGTAGGAGAGATAGAGGAGATTTAATGATTAACTCTCTTATATCTTCATAAATATATAAAGAACAAAAGAGGCGATCACTGTTTGATCGCCTCTTTTGATTTATATAACATAACTATTATTCATTTGGTACCTAACTATTTTCTTAATTCCTTAATTTCCTCTAATTCCTTTAATACTGTCTTAACTAATGGATGGTCAGATTCTAGTCCAGATACTGTTTGTAAAGTTTTTTCATAACCATCTTCTGTAATCATCTGCTGAAGTTTTTGCGCCTCATCATCCTGTTCATTTTTATATTCAAGGACTGCTGCGATAACTTTAGCTAGATAGATTGGCTCTTTTCCAGTTACATCTAGGTACATTGTTGCTGGTTTGACTAAGCGGTCTTGGGACCCGAGTTTACGGATTGGTCCTCTAGCAACTCTTGTTACTTCGTCAGATATATATGGATTTTTGAAGCGATCAATAATTTTGTGAATATACGCTTGATGTTGTGTACGATCAAATTGATAGGTTTGAATCAATGCTTCACCAGACTCATTTAATGCACCTTCAATAATCTCCTGAATATTTTTATCCTTCATTGCCTCATTAATGGTTGCGTAACCCATGTAACGACCTACATATGCTGGTACGGAATGTCCTGTATTCACGGTAAATAATTTACGCTCAATATATGGTTTTAAATCTTTCACATAGGTAACACCATTAATTTCTGGTTTATCTCCTTTAATGGCGGTTTCCTCAACTACCCATTCAAAATAAGGCTCCACGGAAACTTGGAGGAGATCATCATTTTTCTGGTTTGGTACAATGCGATCTACTGCTGCATTTGGAAAGGCATAAAGTTCATTAAACGTAGCTTTTTCATCTTCTGAAATATGTTCAAAGACTTTTTCCTTTAATAAAGCACTTCCGCCAATCATATTCTCACATGCAATCAAATTTAATTCCTTTGGATTGGTTTTCGCACGTTCTCTTAATCCTTTAGCAATTAATTCAGAAATGATTGCTAGGATGTTCGGACCTACTGCTGTTGTAATAATATCTGCTTTTGTAATTGCTTCTACTACTTGATCTGGATTCGAAACACTGTTTATTCCAGAAACATTTTTAACCGTTAATGTTTCACTAGCTTCTGAAGCAAGGACAACATTATATTCTTGTTTTTGATTGATTTCATTAATAATGGTCTCATTCACATCGACAAACGTGGCATGATAATTTGCTTGGTAAAGTAAGGCGCCAATAAACCCACGGCCAATATTCCCAGCACCAAAGTGTACAGCTAGCATTTAATTCACCTCTTCTAATAGGCTAAGAATTTCATCTTGGGATGTTGCATTTACGATTTTTTCAATATTTTCAACTTCAGAACAGATAATCGCAATTTTAGATAAAATTTCTAAATGCTCGTCTCCTTTTCCAGCAATACCGATTAATACTTTGACAATATTTCCACCGCCAAAGTCAACCCCATCAGGAACCGTGACAACGGATAAACCTGTTTCTAATACATTTTTCTTTCCATCTTCCGTACCATGTGGAATGGCAAGATAATTTCCCATATAGGTTGATGTTACTTCTTCTCTCTCTAACATTTTTTCAATATAAGATTCTTCGACATAACCACCATCGACTAAGATCTTACCTGTATAGCGAATGGCTTCCTCTTTTGAATTTAGTTTTACTTGAAGATGAATATTGTCTTTACTTAAAATTTCTTTTGCCATGTTGTCACACACTCCTAAGTTAAATTTTCTCTTTTATAAATTCATAAAGTTTCTTTGCAAGAAACTGTTTTAACAATGGTTCGTTTTCATGTTCAAACATTTTGACCGTTTCCTGCTCTTGTATCATTAAACTACTTAAATAACTAAATACTTCCAACACTTCATTATCGGGCGCTTCTGGTGCAAGCATGAGTAAAATTCGATGCATCTCCATAGGATCTCCATCCATACCTTGTACAATTAATGGATTCTTTAAAGAGTAAATACTAAAGTTCGGAATCACAACATGCTCTGAACGCGCATGGTAAAGGGATAGGTATGTATTTGGTATACCAAGACCACCTAATTTCTCCCTATTAAGTAATTTAACTAAAATTGCCTCTTTATTATCTATTATTTTACATTCCTCTAGTTCCATACAAATAGAACTTAAAATAGACTCTATTGACTTACGTTCAGAAACAGGTTTGACAGAAAAGTGCCCTAATAAATCCATAATTGCCTTAGAGTAGCTTTGAATGGATTCTAATTTTTTTAGGGATTGAATATGCACTTCTTCGTTATGCCTTTTTTTCTTTGGTATAAGTGTTTTTTTCCTTATTTCCTTCTTAATTCTTTGAATTTCCATTTCCGTTAGCATTGGTGATGCTAAAATATAGTTTCCTTCAAACCTTTCCAACGGGATAGTTGAAATGATAAGATCATATTCCTCCGTCACATCATCTTCAAGATCAAATAACGATTTATTTTCAACTGTACGGATCTCAGGGATTATCTGCATTAGCTTGGTAGCTAAGATTTTAGATGTACCAATTCCACTTGAACAAATGACAAGTGCTTTCAAGTTAGATTTTCCTTCTATTTGAAGTAACGTTGCAGCAAAATGAAGCACAAGGTACCCTATCTCATCTTCCGGAAAATTTATATCTGGAAACGTTTCTTCAACACCCTTTTGAACCATTTGGAAAAAATCCAAGTAATCCCTTTTAATTTCCTTTAGCATCGGATTTTTAATGGTCATTCCCTGCCTTAAGCGAAAAACTGCCGGTTTTAAATGAACGGTTAAATCATGTAATAGTTTATTATTATCCGTAAGATCTTTGTTTAACAGTTTACTGACACTTTGAATCAGTTCATTTGCTTTTAAGGCTATATCCAAACTAGTATCTTCCATCAGATTATTCCGGTCCGTCCGTAATTTTGCACCAAGTAAATGCATGGTAATATATCCTATTTCATCATTTGGGATGTTAAGGGAAAGATCGGACTCCAATTTTTGAATGATTTTCTTTGCAATCCTATATTCTTCTGTTCCCTCTATTTCTCGCAAATAATCATCATCGAAATGAATGACATCTCCATTTTGTATCCTTTGTATCGCTAAAGTAAGATGAACCACTAATCCAATATATCCGCTATCAGCAAGTTCATAAGGAAGGTCTTTACTAGCTTGTTCCACTCGCTTTTCAATTATTACTAGGTGTTTAGGATTTACAAAATCCATTAATCGATCCGTTATATGGTTTCGGCGTTTTGAGTTTTGTTGGATATGGTTTCTTAACTGATTTGCAAGTCCAATTGGGGGAATGTTTAGTGAAACTAAGTAACTAAGCGCAGACCGTTTTTTTGCTTCATTTCCTGCAATCGTAATCCCTAACCCTTTTTTTCGGACAACGATGAGATCAAAGGATTGAAGCTCATCTTCTAGATGTTTCAGATCACTACTGACGGTAGCGCTTGTTACCCCCAATTCATGTGCTAGGGTGAATAACTTAATTGGTTCTCTCTTTTCAAGAAGCATCGTAAGTATGATTGCTCTTCGTTCTTCTGGTGTAAAATCTGTAGTAGCTTCACCTGTAATGATAGATTGAAGCTGCTCTTTATCTTTACTTTTTCCTTCAATACGTAAACCCAGCCCCATTTTCTTGATGAGTTTCAAATGATAGTTAGCTAAAGTGTGCTCAATCTTTTTTAAATCACGGTGAATGGTTCTTTCACTGACTTCAAGAATTTCGGCTAAATCCTTTACCGTTACTTCCTCTATGGTAGTTAGCAAATGTAAAAGTATTTTCCGTTCTCGACCAGATATATACAAACCACTCACCCCTTTTGATTACACTTATTTTTTAAGCCGTTCGATTAACTCATCGTATTTCGGACTGTTTAAGAAATTATCAACTGAAATATGTTCTGCATCCGGAATTTTCGCTTTTGCACGGTCAGTTAATTCCTTCTGAGTGATAACAATATCCGCATCATTCGGAATTTCGTTAATTGCTTTATTTGTTACGTCGATGTTAATATCGTTCTTTTTAAATTTATTTTTTAGTAGGGAAGCCCCCATCGCGCTAGATCCCATTCCAGCATCACACGCAAAGATAATTTTGTTGACTTCTTCCGCTTGTTTTTCTTTTTTCACTTCTTCTTGTGGTCGATTTTCCTCTACTTGGTCTTGGCTTAAGACATTAGCAACCGTACTCTTCTTCCCTTTCATCGCTTCCATCTTGTCTGTTGCTGCACTTAAATCTTCTTCCTCTTGTTTACTTGATTTTAGAATAAATGCTGCAACGATAAAGGTAACTGCCGCTGCGACAAGAACACCTAGGATAATACCTAAATAACTATTTCTTTCAGCCATGGCAAGTAACGCAAAAATACTTCCTGGTGAAGCTGCTGCAACAAGTCCTGCATCAAATAATTGGAACGTGAATACACCACTAACGCCACCTGCAATTACCGCAAGAAATAACATTGGCTTCATCATTACATAAGGGAAATAAATTTCATGAATCCCACCTAAAAATTGAATGATTGCTGCACCAGGTGCGGAACTTTTGGATGCACCTTTTCCAAAGATTGCAAATGCAAGCAAAATACCTAAACCAGGTCCTGGGTTAGATTCTAATAGGAACAGAATAGATTTTCCTGCATCCGCAGCCTGTTCAACCCCAATAGGACTTAAAATCCCATGGTTAATCGCATTATTTAAGAAAAGAATTTTTGCTGGTTCAATAATAATATTGGCAAGTGGCAATAAACCAGCACCGATAATTACTTCAACACCACTAGCTAAAGCATGGTTTAGGCCTTCAACTAGTGGCCCAATACCAAGTACTGCAGCAATTGCTAGGATAGCTGCTAATATACCTGCAGAGAAATTATTGTAAAGCATTTCAAACCCTTGTCTGACTTTCCCTTGAAATGCTTCATCAATTTTTTTCATTAAATATCCTGCTAAAGGCCCCATGACCATGGCACCTAAGAACATCGGTATATCTGCACCGACAATGACACCCATGGTTGCCGTGGCACCAACTACACCACCACGAAGATCGTAAATCATTCGACCACCAGTAAAACCAATTAATAATGGTAGCAAATATGTGATCATTGGGGTAACTAAAGTAGCAATCGTTGCATTTGGCCACCAACCATCTTCTATAAAGAGGGCAGTGATAATCCCCCATGCAATAAACGCACCAATATTCGGCATAATCATACCACTCAAATAGCTTCCAAAACGCTGAATCTTGGCACGCATTCCTTTATTTTCAGCCATTACTAGCTCTCCTTTCTTATCGAAACATATATATTATTGTAACTCTGCTTCATTTTCGTATTCAACGACATCCAAAAGCATTTTTGACAAGTCTCATGTTGACAATAGTTTATTTAGTATATGGAAAGAGAGTTTTTATAATTAAAAAAGCTGACAGATTGGAAATTCCAAATCTGTCAGCTTTACAATAATTTAGTTTATCTTATTTTCTTTCCTTTAACCTATTTATTGAGACGATGAACCCTGCGTCCCTGATTTCTCTAAATCCGCCTCAATTCTACTATAAAACTCTTCCGCTGCATTGTAGCCTTGCTGTTTTAAATACCAATTATTCGCAGCTGCTTCAATTAATCCAGCCACATCACGTCCGGGTTGAAGCTGAATTTCCATAGAAGGAATTTTCACGCCCATATAGTCTGTGTAACTAATTTCCTGTTCCAACTCATTATACAAGGCATCTTTCTCCCATTTTGTCAGATGAATATCAAGAGTAATACGTGTCTCATCTTGAAAAGCCCTGCGTCCATACATTCGCACTACATTCATTAACCCAATACTACGTAATGCTAGAAACTCCTTGGTTTTTTCATCATGGGTACCTAGGATTGTTTGTGGACTAAGCTTTTTTAATACGATGATATCATCCGCTACTAAACGATGACCACGACGAATTAATGTATGGGCTGTTTCGCTTTTTCCTACTCCAGAATTACCTCGAATTAAAACACCTATTCCTGATACATTCATACAAACTCCGTGTATGGCTATTTCCTCCGCTAATTGCTTTATTAAGTAAGCATCTAATTTTGGGATAAAGTCCGATGTGATCTCCGGTTGTTTTGTTACTAATAATGGAATTCCCTCTTCTATACAATGATGCGTTAAATAAGTTAAACCTTCCTCACCACTAGTTACGATAAAACATGGTGGATGGTAATGAACGATATTTCCAATTCGTATCTTTCGTTCTTCTTCACTTAATTTATGTAAATAGGTAACTTCTTTTCTACCCAAAATCTGAACTCTTTCTGTTGGAAAAAAATCGAAATGTCCAACAAACTCTAATCCTGGTCGATGCACACGTGATTGTGTAATCACATTTTGTAATCGGTTCTCTCCTGCAAGCACTTTCAATTGAAACTTATGAACTAAGTCCTCAACTGTTATTTGTTTCATCCTACATTCACCGTCCAATAAAGATATTAATGAATAGAATTATACTTTAGAATATTAGAATAGTCACCTTAGTTGCACTTATGCAGATTTTTACGGCAATCCCCGGACGAGAAAGATTTCCCCTAGCTGCCAAATAAATAACCCAATATTCATAATGAATATTATGAATATTGGGCTACCATCATCTAAGCTTTTTGATAAATTTTCTGATTATCGTGTTGTTTTTCTCTTAATCTCTCTAAATCTCTTTTCTCCACTTCTTCTTGAGATGTTTTACTATCCCTCACGAAAAACGAGGTCAATAGTCCAACAAAAGCAAGAACAGTTATCACGATAAATGCGACATTCACTCCATAGATAGCTGGATTAGGAATATCTGCTCTAGCTGCCGTTTCTCCTGTTGTTGTCATAACTGTAACAAGAATAGCTGTTCCAACAGAAGCGCCGACCTGCCTCATTGTATTATCCATTGCCGCCCCGTGTGGAATTAGTCGTTTTGGTAATTGGTTCAATGCCGCTGTTGAAATTGGCATCATGACCATAGATAGTCCAAACATTCTAATACTGTACATGATTGTCATGAAAGCCAAGGATGTTTCCGTATCTAATCTAGTAAATGGAATGGAAGAGACAGCGACAATTAGTAGTCCAGTCATCGCTAGCTTACGCGCACCATATCTATCAAAGATTCTACCTGTAATAGGAGACATAAACCCTGAAATCAACGCACCTGGTAATAACGCAATCCCCGCTTCAAAAGCAGTGAATTCACGCATGTTTTGCATATAAAGTGGGATAAGTGTTTCTGTCCCGATTAGCCCCATAAACGAAATGATTCCAATAACAACGGCTAGTGGGAATAGAGAATACGTAAAAACCCTGAACTCTAACATTGGATGCTGCAGTCTTAACTGTCTTAAAATAAACATAAAGAGTGACACTACTCCAACAGTGAGTGAAATGATGGTTAAACTTGCTCCCCAACCGTTATTCCCAGCTGAAGTAAATCCATAAAGTAATCCACCAAAACCAAAAGAGGATAAAATAACAGATGGAATATCTAATTTTGGTTTCTTTAATTCCGTTACATTTTTCAATGCGAAAAAGGCGATGATAATATCTACAATTGCAATTGGTAGGATGATAAAGAATAATACCCTCCAAGAATAATGCTCTGTTACCCATCCTGATATGGCAGGACCAAGTGCTGGTGCAAATGATATAACAAGACCAATTAATCCCATAGCTGATCCACGTTTATGAACTGGGAAGATTAAAAGAAATACTGTCTGCATTAGTGGCAGCATAACCCCTGCTCCAGCAGACTGGATGACTCGCCCTACTAATAAGAAAGAGAAATTAGGCGCAATCCCAGAAATTAATGTGCCTATAGCGAAAATACTCATTGCCGTTATAAACAATTGTCTTGTCGTAAACCGTTCTAATAAAAATGCACTAATGGGAATCATAATACCATTGACAAGCATAAACACCGTGGTTAGCCACTGACCAGTGTTTGCCGTAATTCCCATTTCCTCCATAATTGGGGGAATTGCAGTAATCATCAACGTTTGATTTAAAATGGAAATAAATGCCCCAGCAAGCAACAATGCGACAATCGTTTTTCGGTTATAACTTACCGTTTGCATATCCTTCCCCTCCCCTATTTCTTCATAACAATTCATAAATTATAATGCATTTCAGGTAAAAAGGAAATAGGAATTTTGCTAAATTTCAGCTAGATAAAGAAGACTTCCATCAGCGGAGGCTTTCCTTCATCCCCCACTGATGGTTAGTCGGCACTTATCGAACCTTTACGGGCAGTTGTTCTCCCACCTATTTGTATCCCCAGAAGTTTAAGGTGGGAGTCTTACTGCCCATTTAGGTGGGGTAATTAGAACAGGTAATTTAATAGGAAGGAAAAATTTTTTAAACGTAAAATCATATTCATAAACAATATCAAGTTGTGCAACTTTAAAAGAATCGTCAAACTTTTACAAATTTCTTGCTATATTAGAAAAACTATGCAATACTTAATTGTGTAAATTACAACTTAAGATGACTGTGGGGGTACCAGTGTTGCTGGTTGAGATTGTATCCGTTAGATACTAACCCTTAGAACCTGATCTGGCTAAGACCAGCGTAGGGAACATACCTGATACGTACATAACTAAAGTATGCACCCTAGGCAATTTGTCTAGGGTGCTTTTTGTTGGCTACTAATTCGTGTTATTCCCTACTCGAGTTTTATTCTTTTAGTTAAAAACAGGGAGGACTATTTATTATGAGGAAATTATCTGTTTTTTGCCTGTTGCTAATTGTACTAGCTGCATGCGGTAACAACACAGATGAAGAAAGTACAGATCAAACAGGTGAAGATGCAAAGCAACTAAAAAAAATAACCCTTGTTCTGGATTGGACCCCAAACACCAATCATACTGGTCTCTATGTGGCTAGGGATAAAGGGTATTTTGAAGAAGAAGGTTTAGATGTTGACATTATTCAGCCTGGAGAAGCAGGTGCTGAGCAATTAGTCGCTACTGGAAATGCTGATTTTGGTGTTAGCTACCAAGAAGGAATTACGGAAGCACGAATACAAAATGTACCTATTGTTTCGATTGCTGCTATTATTCAGCATAATACGTCTGGTTTTGCTTCCCTAAAGGAAAATAATATTACAACTGCAAAAGACTTTGAGGGTAAATCTTATGGTGGATGGGGTGCACCAGTGGAAAAGGCTGTACTAGATTCGATTATGCAGGAGGATAATGCCGATGTAGAGAAGGTTGAAATCGTTAATATCGGAAATACAGACTTTTTCACAGCACTTGAGCAAGGAATTGATTTTGCTTGGATTTACTATGGTTGGGATGGTATTAAAGCAGAGCTCCGTGACCAACCGCTTCATATGAATTATTTAACGGATTATAGTAAGAAATTAGACTATTATACTCCGGTATTAGCAACCAATGAAAATATGATACAAGATGATCCGGAAACTATTAAAAGCTTCTTACGTGCTGTTTCCAAAGGTTATGAGTTCGCAATAGAAAACCCAAGCGAAGCTGCAGACGTACTTATTGAAGCAGTACCAGACCTTGACCCTGAACTAGTTAAAGCAAGTCAAGAGTGGCTGTCTCCTAAATATCAAGATGATGCAGAAAAATGGGGAATTCAAAAGCTAGAAATATGGGAAAACTATGCAAATTGGATGTATGAAAATGATCTATTAGAAGTTGAACTGGATAGTGAAAAGGCATTTACAAATGACTTTTTACCTTAAATGATAAAGGAGAGATTTTAATTGGCAAACGCATTATTAAGTATTCAAATGATTCCTAAAGCAGAAAACGGAGTAGACACATATCCATTAGTAGATGAAGCAATTAAAGTGATTGATGAATCAGGTGTGAAATACCAGGTTAATCCACTTGAAACAACCATGGAAGGAAACCTTTCTGAATTACTACAAATTGTGGAAAAAATGAATGAGAAAATGGTTGAGAAAGGTTGTGCTAGTGCCATTTCTCAAATTAAGATTTTTTATAAACCAGACGGTGCATCCATGGATCAATTAACGGAGAAGTATCGTTAATGAGTACCATGGCAAAAAAAGGATGGAGGCCGGTTCTGGCTATCATCCTTTTCTTCATCTTGTGGGAAGTTGGAACTAGAATTTTTGACATGCCATCATGGCTACTTCCTGGACCAATTCAAATTTTCCAAGAAGCATGGACTAGCTGGTCAATTTACACGGAACACCTTCCATCTACTATTCAATTGATTGTTCTTGGGTTTTTAATTGGTAGTGGGGTTGGCGTTTTTGTTGCCATATGTCTCCATTTAATGCCTCTACTAAAGGACTTATTTTATCCATTTATCATTATTTCACAAAACATTCCTGTTATTGTCCTAGCACCATTACTTGTTATTTGGTTTGGATTTGGCATGCTACCGAAGCTAATTGTTATTTCGCTCGTTTGTTTCTTTCCGATAACCATTGCTCTACTTGATGGCTTTCGTCAAACAGATGCTGATTTAAAACACTATATTCAAATGGCTGGTGCGACAAAAGGACAAACTTTTCGGAAACTAGAATGGCCGAACGCTTTACCATCCCTATTCTCAGGACTAAAGATTTCTGCAACATATAGTGTGATGGGCGCAGTCATTTCCGAATGGCTAGGTGCAAGTAAAGGTATTGGCGTGTATATGACATTAGCATCTTCATCCTACCGAACCGATCGTGTCTTTGTAGCCATTATCGTTATTGTGGCACTCAGTTTATTATTCTTTTTACTAATAACCCTTATCGAAAAAAGGGTCATTAAGTGGAAACCAGAGGAAGGAATAAATCCATATGAGTCTTGAAATTCATGATATATCCAAATCGTTTGAAGACAATCATGTATTATCCAATATCAACTTCTCCGTCAAAGACGGGGAATTCGTTTCTCTATTAGGTCCATCTGGAAGTGGGAAAAGTACACTCTTTAGCATTATTGGTGGAATGAGCCAGCCATCGGGAGGTTCGATCTATTTAGATAGAGAAAAAATCAATGGGAAACGTGGTTCGATTAGCTATATGCCACAATCCTCTTCCCTCTTTCCATGGCGAACGATTTTGGACAATGTAGTTCTTGGGCAAGAAATTGCAGGAAAGGTTGATAAGGAAAAAGCATTAGAAATGATTGAACGGGCCGGGCTTAAGGGCTATGAAAACTCCTACCCTCGTCAATTATCAGGTGGAATGAAACAGCGTGTTTCTTTTATTCGAAGCTTGTTAAGCCCACAATCTCTAATCTTGTTGGACGAACCATTTTCTGCCTTAGATGAATTTACCCGTACAAAAATGCAAAAATGGCTTCTTTCTATTTGGGAAGAGCATAAACGTTCCATATTATTTATTACTCATAACATAGAAGAAGCTATTTTTTTATCCGATCGAATTATTATTTTATCGAATAAGCCGGCAACTGTTAAAAAGGAATTCATCATCCCCTTTGACCGTCCAAGAGACGTAAACTTGTTGTTGTCTGAAGAATTTCTAACCTGGAAAAAGAAAATATATGAAGAAATGTAGAGACAGATCCATCGTCCCAGCAATAGCCGGACAATGGACTGTCTCTTTTTCATATATCTTTAACTTATTATTAATGGATTCGACAAAATCAACCATTACTTCCCATTTCCTAATCCCAAAACCATGTGTTATAATTAGCATTTGTAAGTACTAAAAATAATTTAAAATTTAAATTAACCTAGAAACCATTCGAGGTGAAGAATAAGTGAAGAAATTAATTTCTACGAAGATGGGATTCTTCTCAATTGTATTAGTTCTTTATTGGTTGAAAACTTATTTGATTTATAAAGTGGAATTTGATTTGGGTGTGAAGGGGGCTATCCAAGAATTTCTATTATTCTTAAACCCTTTAAGCTCAGGTTTAATTCTCCTAGGAATTACACTATTTTCTAAAGGACGTAAAGTTGGTAGACGCTTAATCATTATGCAAGTGTTACTCGGCCTCATTCTTTATGCAAACATTGTATTCTATCGTTTTAATAGTGACTTTATAACGTTAGCGACAATGATGCAAACAAATAACTTTGGCAGTTTAGGCGGTAGCATCATTAGTTTAATGCAATGGCATGACCTTTTATATTTAATAGATATTGTCGTTTTAATAGTTTTATATAACATGGTTAAAGGGAACTGGTCTGAAACACGTATAAAAGTACGTAAACCCCTTACCATTCTAGCAATGGGGGTCTTAGTATTTACTATTAATCTAGGTTTAGCGGAAGCTGATAGACCACAATTGTTAGAAAGAGCTTTTGACCGTAACTATTTAGTGAAATATTTAGGTATATACAATTTCATTGCTTATGATACGATTCAAAGTGCAAATACTTCCACACAACGAGTTTTAGCAGATAGTGATGATATTACCGTTGTTGAAAACTATACAAAAACTAAATATGCTGAACCAAATCCTGCTTACTTTGGTGTCGCAGAAGGTAAAAATATTATTAAGATCCATTTAGAATCTTTCCAATCTTTTCTAATAGATTTTAAATTACATGGTGAAGAAGTTACACCATTTCTCAACTCATTAGTACATGATGAAAGTCAGAATTTCACATATTTTGATAACTTCTTCCATCAAACGGAGCAAGGGAAAACAGCTGATGCTGAATTAATTATGGATAATTCGCTTTATGGTTTACCACAAGGATCTGCGTTTGTAATGAAAGGTGACAACACGTACCAATCCTTCCCAGCAATTATTGGCGAGCGTCAAGGGTATACTAGTGCAGTTTTACATGGTGATGGTAAATCATTCTGGAATCGGGATGAAATTTATAAACACTTTGGTATCGATGAATTTTATCATGAAGATTATTATGATATGAGTGAGGACAATGTTATTAACTATGGATTAAAAGACAAGCCATTCTTTGAAGAGTCTATTAAATATCTAAAAGAAATGAAACAACCATTTTATGCGCACTTAATGACATTGACGAATCATCATCCTTTTACAATTAATGAAGAAGAAGCAACACTTGCACCAGCCGAAACTAATGATAAAACGGTAAACAATTATTTCCAAACCGCTCGGTATTTGGATGAAGCACTAGAACAATTCTTTAACGATTTAAAAGAAGCTGGTTTATATGACGATTCTGTTATTATGATATATGGTGACCATTATGGTATTTCGGATAATCATAATAAAGCGATGGAAGAGATTCTTGGTGAAGAAATTACTCCACTTAAATACTCTGAATTACATCGTGTTCCATTTATGATAAAGATTCCTGGAGTAAAAGGCCAAGGAACTAATCATGAATATAGTGGACAAATTGATGTTGTACCAACTATGCTGCATCTTCTAGGTATTGATGCACAAGATTATATTCTAATGGGTACGGATATGTTTTCCGAGGATCACAAAGATTATGTACCGTTCCGTAAAGGGAATTTTGTAACAAAAGATTTCACTTATCTAGACGGGGTATATTACGATAATAAAACAAAAGAAGTAATCGAAGAACCTACAGAAGAAATGATTAAACAAAAAGAAACAGTGCTTCATGAATTAGATTTATCTGATAAAGTAATGTATGGTGATCTATTACGTTTCTACAAACCAAACGATGAATGGAAACCAGTTGATGTTAATAGTTACTCTTATAAAAAAGAATAGAATGAAAGAACCCGAACAATCATAACTGTTCGGGTTTTTCTTTTATAATGATCGGTTACTTTAAAGGAGATAAAATCCAACTCCCATGATTAAATAAGCAGCTAATAATGCCAACCCTTCAAACCAATTCGATTCTCCATCAATAGAAATCATTATCGTTAGGAACACCGCCGTAACCATACTAATTAACTCAGGCCACGTAAATACAAGCGGCATGGAAGTTTCAAATAAAAGAGACACTAATACCAACACAGGAGCAACAAACATCGCAACCTGCAGGGTAGATCCAACTGCAATTTCAACTGCAACATCCATTTTATTTTTTAAAGCCATCAAAACAGCGGATGCATGTTCCGCGGCATTACCGACAATAGCTACAATGATGACTCCTATAAATAACTCCGTCCATCCAAAGGTTTCCCCAACTTCTGAAAAAGTATGAACTAAATTTTCCGACACATAAGCAACAGCCAACGTAGCTAAGGCAAGAATAATAATTGCTTTCCCTTTCCCCCACTCTGGTTCTTCCTCATGAGTAGTAGATTCCTCTTCATGACTTGATGGATAAACCCCACGATGTGTAAAAAGTTTAAAGAATAATGTAGCCAAATATAAAATAATCAAAATAATCGATACAGCCACACTAAGATTCATCGTTTCTTGGGCTGTCATATTAGAAGAGAATACTTCTGGAATAACGAATGCAACGACAACCGCAAATATCAATAGAGCCGCATTATTTCTTGCATCATGTACGTTAAAAGGCTGCCTCTTATATTTGATTCCCCCTATAAGGAAGGACAACCCCCCTACTAATAACAGGTTTCCTATTATCGAACCAGTTAAAGAAGCTAGTACAATTCCGATTAAACCAGCTTTTAATGAGAATATCGAGATAATAAGTTCTACCGCATTACCAAATGTGGCATTTAAGAGTCCACCAATTCTTGGCCCCATCACAATGGCTAAACTTTCAGTTGCCCTCCCCATATAACCTGCTAATGTAATAATAGTTAAACAGTAAATGATGAACATAAGTACCGTTGACCAATGCAACAAAGTACCTGCAACAGAAAGCGGTAGTCCAATGATAAGCATTATTAAGAATAATTTATTTACCATAACTTTTCATTCCTCTCACTTGTGAATCTTTTTTAATTTACCCTTATTACAGGAAAATTATAAAGAAGACTTTCATTAGTGGAGGCATTACCGTTTCTTTTTTATCATTAAAAAAACCGTACCAGTCTACATGACCAACACGGTTTAATTCATATTATAATTATTTTCTCTTTAATCCATACATTATAAATTGAATAGTTTGTTCCATTTCTTCTTTATCGTTCCAATCTATCTCAGGTGCTAAAATATTTCTAGCTATAATATAGCCAAAAATACTCGAAACGACAGAACGAATAATTGCCCTGGTTGACAAGTCAACAAGCTGACCTTTTTCTTTATAGTAAGAGATTAGTTCAGAAAATCTTGTAATAACTTCTGTAGCAATATGTTTTTTAAAGATTTCTCTTAACTCAGGTTGAAAAGGGATTTCTTGAATTAAAATGCGAAATAAAAGCTTATTTTCACTGATAAAAAGAAGCATATTAGTGATCATAGCACGTAAAAAGTCTTCAAATTCCTCAAACTCTTGATCGAGTACTTTTCGCATATCTTTAATGACAAAAGGTGCGATTACTTTTTTTATCATGGGCTCAACAATGAAATAGAGAAGCTCTTTTTTCGTTTTATAATGACGGAATATTGTTCCTTCTGCGACACCCGCCTTTTTGGCAATTTCACTAGTGGACGTAGAAGCATACCCTTTCTCGGCAAAAGATTCAATCGCAGCGATAAGTATTTTCTTTTGTTTATCCGTAAAGTCTTTATCTTGATTAAATAATTCTTCTAAAAGATTTTCTTGCTCTCGCATCTTCTTCTCCTTGTTATATTATATTTTTCGATATTTCCTTAAAGCAACAATGTTTAATACCATAAATATAGCTGAAAATCCAAATAAAATTAAGATTGGTATATATATGTCTCCTAAAGTATACCCTCTAATCATCACATCTCGTAAAGCTTCTGCTGCATAATACAAAGGAGTTAATGGCCCAATCCAACTTAACCAATCCGAAATGGTTTCAAGATTAAACAATCCCGAAAAGAATATTTGAGGCACTACAATGATTGGAATGAATTGAATCATCTGTAACTCGTTATTTGCAAAAGTAGAAAGTAAGATTCCTAATGTTAATGCTGTAAACGCTAGTAACAAAATAATAAGGAGAACATTAATAAATGCACCTTCCATTTTCATACCTAATACATAAATGGAGTAAGAAGCGATAATTGTAGCTTGAATGATAGTAAAAATACCAAAGCCAATAATGTAGCCTAAAACAATTTCTGACTTTCTTAATGGACTTGCCATTAATCTTTCCAATGTACCTGTCGTTCTTTCACGAAGAAACGACACTCCTGCAATTAAGAAAATGAAAAAGAAAACAAAAAATCCTAATAATACTGGACCAAAATAATCAAATTGTCTCATGTGGGATGATCCGTGTAAAAATTCAACATCAAAATTTGCATTTGAATTTTCTGGAAGCAAAAATTGTAATCCTTCTTCTAATCGTTTCATGGTAACACTATTTACAGTTGGATCACTACCTTCTAATACAATAGACGGAGCTCCATTATCAAAAAATAGATAACTATCAATTTGTTGATTTTCCAGATCTCGTTCTGCCTCTTCTACCGTATTATATGAAGATATATCTGCATGATCAAATTCCAATTGGTTTTCAATCGGCTGGGGAATGTTTACTAACCCTATTTTTGGTACATAATCATTTCCATTAAATACGAGGTGAAGCATCGTTAATACTAATATTGGAGCAAAAATAAGTAATCCTAAAGTCCGCTTATCACGGATAATTTGACGTAAAATACGAATGACTAGTGCTTTAATTCTCATGAACGAGCACCCCCATAGGCCAAAAATGCTTCCTCAATGGAACTGGAATTTGTATTCATTTTTAATTGTTCTGGTGTATTTACTGCAATTAGGCGACCATCCCGTAACATACCAAGCCTATCACATTTTTCTGCTTCATCCATGACATGTGTTGTAACAATGATTGTTCTTCCCTTTTCCTTTAACTGATAGAATGTTTCCCAGATACTTTTCCTAAGCACTGGATCAATCCCAACTGTTGGCTCATCCAAAATTAATAATTCAGGCTGATGTAGTAAGGCAATTGCTAAAGAAAGCCTTCTCTTCATCCCTCCAGAATAATTGGAGACTAATTTTTCCCCATGATTTGTTAGTTGCACGACCTCCAATACTTCATTTATTCGGTTTTGTAACCTTTTTCCTTTCAACCCATATAAAGCACCAAAGAATTCCAAGTTTTCTTTTCCTTTTAATTCACCATATAAAGCATCTGATTGTGCCATATACCCTATTCGTTGGATCACTTTTAAAGAAGGCATCTTTTCTTGAAAAACTTGAATAACACCTTTTGTTGGGGAATCTAAACCAACAATTTGTTTTACTAAAGTTGTTTTTCCAGCGCCAGATGGTCCAAGAAGTCCAAATATTTCTCCTCTAACCATGTTCATCGTAATGTCCGTTAGTACTCGCTGTTTATCAAACAGCCTCGTTACATTTTGGACGACAATAATGTCTTCTTTCATCTTTTTCAGTCCTTTCTTAACAAGCAGATTTCCATAAGTGAGTAATCACTTACTACCCTACTGTATAACACACAGTTTGTAAAGTGAGTAATCACTCATTAGTTGAAGGGTTCATAAAGAAGACTTCCATCAGTGGAGGTTTTCCGTTATCCCCAACTGACTGATGGTTAATCGTACTTATTGGAGCTTTAGGGGTAGTTGATCTCCCACCTACCTTCATTGTTTCCCCGGAAGCTTGAGCTGGGAGTCTTACTGACCGTTTAGGTGGGATAAATAGTTCAGAAGTATTGCAAAATTAAATATCCTATGTAAAATAGCAATATAACGTGAAACATCAAGTATTTTTTTATTTTTCATCTTAAGAAAGTCTTCCAGCCACTTCACGTTAAAAATGTAAATCGGAAAGAAGGATTTGAATTGGAAAAAGCGCTACATAAAGATGTTGGCAAGCCCCATGATGAAAACCAAACTCTTTACCGTATTTTATTCATCATCGGAGCTTGTCACTTATTAAATGATTCGCTTCAAGCAGTTATTCCAGCTATGTTTCCCATTTTGGAAAGATCGATGGGGCTATCGTTCACACAGCTTGGACTTATTGCCTTTACCTTAAATATGATTTCTTCTGTGATGCAGCCCTTAGTCGGTACATTCACGGATAAAAAACCTCTACCCTACTCATTACCAATTGGATTAACCAGTAGCATGGTAGGAATGCTTGGTTTAGCACTAGCACCGAATTTCTGGCTTGTTTTAGTGAGTGTTGTTTTTATCGGATTAGGATCCGCGGTGTTTCATCCAGAGGGTTCTCGTGTGGTATATCTTGCTGCGGGAAATAAAAGAGGGCTTGCACAATCGATTTTCCAAGTTGGCGGAAATTCAGGGCAAGCATTGGCCCCGGTTATAACCGCATTAATTCTCGTTCCACTTGGACAAATTGGAGCCGCTTGGTTTACATTGATTGCGGGCTTAGCTGTTGTATTTTTAACGTATATTGCTAAATGGTATCGTGGACAAATTCAATCAATTCAAGCGAAAAAGAAAAAGTTAGCAGCTAAAACACATAGTAGAGCTGTATCCAAGGCAATTAAAAGCGCTCTTATCGTATTAATTTTCCTTGTTTTTGCCCGTTCTTGGTATGCAGCAGCCATTTCGAACTTCTATGCATTTTATGCGATCGATTCGTATGATCTTACTATCGCCAAATCACAAATCTATATCTTTATCTTTCTAGCAATGGGGGCTGTTGGGACATTTCTTGGAGGACCTTTAGCCGATCGTTTTGGTAGAAGAAATGTTATTTTATTCTCCCTTGTTGCATCCAGCCCTTTATCGATTTTATTACCCTATGTTGGACCCATTTTTGCTATGATTCTCTTAGCAACAATCGGATTATTCTTAATGTCTAGCTTTTCCGTAACGGTTGTCTATGCACAGGAACTTGTTCCAGGTAAAATTGGTACAATGTCTGGTTTAATTGTCGGTCTAGCATTTGGTATGGGTGCCATCGGGTCTGTTGCCCTTGGTTACTTTATTGATTTATTAGGATTATCAACAACGATGATTATGGCTTCCTTGTTGCCATTACTTGGATTTCTCACTTTCTTATTGCCTACAGATAAGAAGGTTCAGGAGTGGTATGAGTAAGGTATTCATAAGTTAGAAAGATATAAATATATTGACATCCATTTATGAATACATCATAGTTAATATACAGAACATTAGTTGAAATAAGGAGATGTTAAGCTACATGCTCAAGGATCTGTTCATCGCTTTTTTTCGCGCGGGTATGCTTGGCTATGGTGGTGGACTATCGGCAATCCCTCTTATGCAAAGAGAAGTAGTAGAAAGATATAAATGGATGGATGATGATGAATTTTCCAATATATTGGCACTTGCGAACACATTGCCTGGTCCAATCAACACAAAAATGGCAGGCTATATTGGTTGGCGTCTCAAGGGATTTTTTGGAATGTTAATTAGCATCATAGCAACCGTAGTACCTACAGCAATTTTAATCATCCTTTTACTTACTGCGTTACATACATATAAAGATAAGCCTTGGGTGCATGGCATGTCTAAAGGCGTTCTTCCTATAGCTGGTGTCATGATTGGGGTACTTGCCTGGGATTTTTTCCGTAAATCAAAAATAAACCTAGGCTGGGGTATGGCAATTTTTTATACAGGTATTAGCGTAATCGTTATAGAATTAATGGGTTTGCATCCGGCCATTGTTATTGTTGCATTAATTTTATATGCACTACTATTCCCTTCAAGAGAAGAACGAGAAAAAGATAAACGTGTTAATCAGGAGGGAGACTCGTGATTGTTAAGTACTGGCAGATTTTTTATACCAATTTTATTTCGAATATTCTTGGCTATGGAGGCGGTCCCGCAACAATCCCCCTCTTACAGCATGAAGTAGTTGATAAATATGGATGGTTCACCAATCAAGAATTTAGTGAAATGGTAGCTTTAGGTAATGCTTTACCAGGACCTATTGCGACAAAAATGGCTGCTTACGTCGGGTTTAGTCAAGGTGGAATGATAGGATCTATCATTGGTTTATTCGCATCGGTTGCCCCTTCCTTAATCTTATTAATAGTCCTTTTAGGTATTTTATTAAAATTTAAAGATTCACCTCGAGTTAAAAAGCTAACCCATATCATCCGCCCTACGATTGCAGTACTTCTGGGAGTCATGACGATTGAGTTTTTCTTTGATTCGTACATAGATGTTGGCGTAATTCATACGATATTATTAATTATTGCAGGTTACTATTTCTTAGAAGTAAAACGGATTAGTCCCGTTTATGTTGTGCTTGGTGCTCTTATTTATGGGGCTGTATTTTTGGGTTCCTAAAAGATATGTACATAACTTTAGTGGCTTGGCATTCGCCTAAGTATTTTAGCGAATGCCTTTGTTGCCCACCCTAAATATAAGGTTTCCTATCATTTTTATAATAACATTCCTAAATATTTCTCAAAATTTACGCCTTCTATTTCGGCAATTTGTTCCAAAGTGGAATCATGGATTGCCTCTCTCAAGAAAGCCTCTGCAAGCTCTACAGATTTTTGCAAGTCTTCTCCACGTAACATGCTTCCCATAATTACGGATGCAAATAAATCACCGGTACCAGAATAGCTTTTTCCGTTATACGGCATCGCCCGATAAAAGGTTTTACTTCCATCCAAATACATATTTCCAATAAACCGCTTATGTGAATCTGTTGATGGTGGGTTCACTCCAGTGACGATAACTTGAGCACCAGTTTCTTGCTGCAAAACATTCCCAGCCTCTTCTAATGCTTTCAAATAATCCTTTTCATCTGTATAATGATGTAGTTTTTCATAAGATAATCCTGCCAGCAAACAGCACTCCGTAACATTTGGTGTAATCACCTCTGCGCGTTTCACCAATTCTTTCATTTGTACTAACAATTCATCCGTAAAAAGCTTATAGACTTCCCCAGTATCCCCCATTACTGGATCAACCAGTAAGGTAGTTTCATTTGTATGGAATCTATCTAAAAAGTGGAAAATATTATTAATTTGCTCACTACCAGTAACAAAACCAGTATGGATTCCATCAAAGGTTACAGGAAGCTTACTCCATTCCTCCGTGAAATGATTCATTTTAGATGTAAAATCTTCGTAAAAGAAACTTGGATAACCAGTTTGGGCAGTTAAGATTGCCGTTGGTAAAGGGCATGCCTGTACACCCATTACAGAAAGAACCGGAATCGCAGCTGTTAACGAACATTTCCCAAATGATGATAAATCCTGTATGACAGCAACTTTTTTCATAATAACCTCCTAAAAAACTACTATGTACGTGCTACAATTATAGCACTCCGTGAAAAACAGAAACACTTTAACGCATCATCCCAAACTGACCCTAACGTTTTTTGTTAAATTGACACTTTTGAATAGACCAGTTGTTTGCTAAAGTAATAAGAAAAATACTAGATAGGAAGGTATACAGATATGCAAACGACGCAAAGTACTTTAAAATCACGTCAAAAAACCCTAGATTTAATTATAACATCCATGTTAATTGCACTTGTTTTTGTTTCTACTGTCTTTTTAAATATTAGACTACCAATCGCGGCAAATGGTGGTTTAGTTCATCTAGGAACAGCTATGCTATTTATTTCATCTATTTTATTTGGACCTAAAAAAGGGGCACTTGCTGGTGCGATAGGAATGGGATTGTTTGATATCATTGGAGGTTGGGTGCTATGGGCGCCAATCACGATTGTCTCTCGTGGTTTACAAGGATATATCGTTGGTAAAATTTCATGGTTAAATGGTCACAAAGGTAATAGCCTGGCATTAAATTTAACGGCAACCATCATTTCCATTCCATTTATGGTAGCTGTTTATTATATTGGTGAAAGCTTTCTATACGGTAATTGGATTGCACCTTTAGCCTCCATACCTGGAGACCTTGTTCAAAATGTATTAGGTATTATCATTGCCATTCCAATTTGTATTGCTTTGAAAAGGGTCTCTTATTTCAAATAAAAAGGCTGTATGAATAATTCTAAGGTATAGTGCAATTCCTCATTTGGGATTGCACTCTTATGTAAGTCGTTAATAACTTTCTTAGATTATTAGAATCTAATGTGTAATTAAATACCGGATTCCCCTTTGAGGTATATCAAACCGTTCATAAGATATCAGCACTCATAGCTGGTTATCAGCATTCACTCTTGGGATATCAGTACTTGTGGCCGAGATATCAGCACTCACTCTTGGAATATCAGTATTTAGGGCCGAGATATCAGCACTCACTCTTGGAATATCAGTATTTAGGGCCGAGATATCAGCACTCATCTTAGGATATCAGTATTCGTGGTCCGATATCAACACTAACCTAGAGCTTTTCCTTCTGTGCTTTTCAATATCATTAATTTGACATCTCCACTTATTAGTCTAACAACACTTCCAATAGGTAAAATTTCCATATCATCTATCTCCTTTCTTTATATAATTCAAATCTTGCTTTTGGTAATCCACATATTGCTACCACAACCCCTGATAATAGAGGATATGAAAATAGTAACCACATCAATCTATAACTAACTAAAAACAAGATTAAAAAGATGATAACAGCTATAGACACAATAATTGTAACTATTACTTCCTTTTTTAATAAACCCTTTGCTTCATAAATATAATCCTCTATCATATCTTTTGTTGGATAAATTTCTTTTAAATCTTTATAGTAGTTTTTATAAATAAAAACACCACTTAACACACTTAATATACCCAATACAATTACAATTATTAAGTTTACTGGATTGCTCATAGGTAAATGTATATCTTGAATCGCTCTTATTATCCCTAATACTAAAGCGAAAGCAATCCAATATGCAACACCATTCCCCTCCTTGTGTATAACTTTATATACACGCTGAGAATGTACATCTAAAAACAAAGTATACCCTTGTGTATCTCTTTTTTGGTATCTATAAAAAGGGATTAATTTTTCTTTCTCATTATCACTCATATCATTATTAAATTCTCCTTTTAACTAAATACAGAGCCTAAGTCCCCAAAGAATCCAGAAACAGCTTCTCCTATTTTTTCTCCTGTATCAGTGACTTTATCGACAATAGCATTTCCTACATTTTGTGCGCCTACAATTAACATATCCGCATTGTCATAACACCAATCAAATGCCATAGATCCAAGAACCCCTGCTGTAAATCCTGCAATTGGCCCGAGAACAGGAGCTGGGATTGCTGATCCGATTATAAAGCCAGCTAACCCAGCACCTAAATGTCCAGTAGCTTTAATTGCTGCTTCGGTTGCGTCTTTTCCACCAGCTAATAAAATACCAAAATCTAGCACTGCTCCTATACCTGGCGCAGCATATCTTGTTCCTGTTACAATCGTTCATGCTTATGTTCGACTACATCGATCCTAATGTTGAGTGTATTTGCTGTGCTCCCTATTCTCCGTTAAGTAGTTTACCTACTAATTTTTATAAATAAAAAACTATGATTTACGCTTTTTCAAGCTAGAATTATTTTTATCTATATACTTTTTCCCATACCACTTACTCTTGTCTATTCCAAATTTAAGTCTGAACTCTTCTGAATATTTATATAGGTAGTAGCTTCTTATCACGACATTATTTAAATACAGAAATACTAAAATAGTTAAACAGGCAAGCAGCGGTAAGAAATCGATCAGCCCTCCAATCAAACGAGTTTTCAAGTCTCCTGCTGCAGGAAATATTACCTTACCAAGATAATACAGGCCACCAATACCTGCCAAAACACTTAGCACACTTTTTTGATTTCTACTGAACCATTCCACGATGGCACTTCTTTTCTTTTTCTCCCCAAATACCATTTCTTTCGCATTTTGGTAACTCTGGACAAAAACATAAACGAAACACAGAATAAATAAAACCGTATGCACCATACGTAATGGAAAGGAATATACAACTAATTGTGCAAACTTTAAAAATAATAATATAAAC
>NZ_JBHTKV010000018.1:0-71424 GCF_042678465.1 Oceanobacillus caeni
AAACTATCGGAAACAAAGGTATTGTGAAAAGTTTTTTGAGACACTTTGGTACTGTCTACTTGACAGAAGCAGGTGTAAAGTGTTTGAGACCTTTGCTTATCCGGATCGATCTGCTCGGTCTTCGTTCCTCCTTCTTTTCGTCCATAGGTAGCTAATTCTTTAGTTGCTATCCTCTTATCAATAATTCTATTTGCTTTAACTTTATAACAATCAGCAGTGACCAAACCTGAGACTAGTGCTTCTCCAAGTCCAAAACTGGCATCGATTGATAGTATCTTTCGGTTATGGGTAATCGGATCAGCAGTGAATAAAATTCCTGAAGCCTGTGGAAACACCATCCGTTGAACAATAACAGATAAATATACTTGTCTGTGGTCAAATCCGTTTTGCATACGATAAATCACTGCACGATCAGTAAATAGAGAAGCCCAGCATTTACTGATATGTTGTAAAATTTCATTTTTACCGATGATATTTAAATAGGTGTCTTGTTGGCCAGCAAAAGAGGCATATGGTAGATCTTCAGCAGTTGCACTAGAACGCACTGCATAAGCCTGTTCCTCACCAAACCTGGAGAGATAATGGTCAACTGCTTTCACAACATCGGAAGGAATTTCTACTTCCATAATAGTTTGTCGAATCCTCTGACAGATGACACTAATTTTGTCACGTTCCTCTGCTTTTACTAGATTTAGTTGATCCAACAATGCGTGGAAGTCTACGTTATGTTTGAGGACTTTTTGATAAACCTCTGACGTAACACAAAATCCTTCCGGTACCTGAATTCCCTGGATTTTGGATAACTTCCCTAAATTTAACGCCTTTCCTCCAACAAGCAAAAGCTGTGAATTTTCTATTTCCTTTAAACCGAGAACCAAAGAACTCATCCAATCTCCCCTATCCATTAATGTATTGTTGATTCTAACAGTAGGGAATGAAAATAAATAGTCTATATTTGCTATTTTTTATATGCTATAATTTAATTAGGGAAAGATTAACTTAACACAACATAAGCTGATTCACCGGTTCATTTTAATCTTTAATTACCACCGAATTCCATTCACAAACGATAGATAATTGTCCATCACTTAACTGTCCCATAATTGTTCCATTCATTTTTTCCATAAAGCTCTTCACAATCGACAAGCCTAGTCCAGTACTTTTGCCAGAACGTGATTGATCTGCCCTATAAAACCGGTCGAACATGAAGTCCACATCCTGTTCAGTCAAGGAATGTGCATCATTTTTTACAACTAGTGCAACCATAAAATCTCGTTCCTCAAGACTTATAATAATATTTCCATCTGAGTGAGAAATGGCGTTGGAAATTAGATTTTCAATGACTCTCGTAACTGCTGACTCATCAGCCATTATAAATACATCGCTTTCAGGTATGTGAATGGTGGGTTCCATATTCCTCTCATAAAAACGGTCATAAAAACTCATCAAGACATCTATTGTTATGCTCCTCAGATTGATTCGTTCAGACTTTAGTTGATGATCTGTAGACTCGATAATACTCAACTCAAAAAAGTCCTTTAACAACATCTCCAGCCTTTTTGCTCGTTTGTTTGCAATAGATAATAATTCTTTTCTCTCAGCAGCTGTAACATCATCTTCCTCAGCCATCTGAATATATCCTAAAATAGAAGTTAATGGAGTTCTCAAGTCATGGGATATATTAGCAATTGCTTGTTTCTGTTCCCTTTCAAATCTGACTCTCTTTCTATTCTCAGACATGTATAAATCAATAAGTTTATTAATTTCCAACCCTAGACTTTCCACATCTTTATCCAAAAGAGCCATATGTATTTTTTTGTTAGTTTTTCGATCATTATAGATTTTTAACTGCTTACTTATGTTTTTCACTTCTTTTTTTAAAGCAAATAAGCGAGTGAGTAAAAAAACTGTTATTAAGAATATGAATATGACTACATAAAACATGGTTCCCACCCGCTTACCTATATATTATTTAATTTCTTTTCTATTAAAATAGAATACTCCACATAAAGTAACAATTATTATCGTTACTACCCCAATAAGCATGGACTTTATGATTTCACCTTTTGTCATGGTGTATTTAAATACTTCGCTAAATTGCTGAAAGATAGAATTCTCATATACCATCTCAATCAACGGCGGCTTAGAAAGTTTTTCAACTGCATACATCACGATTGTGAATAAAATAGAGATAATAATTGTTTTTCCACTATCATCCGTAATAATGGATAATAACATAATAATAGCAGTATAACCTAGAAATTGAAGTGTAAATAACCCATAAGCTCTCCCTAAATACATCAAATTAGAACTATCTATTATATCTCCGTGTCCAGTTAAGATGACCAAAATGATAGCTGTTACTAATGGAATCAGTATTGTAACAACGATGGCGCCCAGTGAAAAGATAAAAGACTTTGCCATAAAAATAGTTGATCTTTTATTACCGCTTATTACCTGATTTTTAATTACACCGCTTTGTGAGAATTCGATTGAGATAAAAAATCCAGCGAGTGTGCTGACAATTAAGTTGAAAAATAGAGGGACTGTAAAGATTGATAAAGCATTTAATTCGCTTAATCCAGCAGTATCAAATGAAGTTTCATTAATTTGCCACCAGTCAATTATAATGAGGTAATGTAACAAAGTACTTAATACTATTATGGTTAGTAATAAAACCCAAAATGTCTTATTCCGTTGTAATTTGAACATTTCGGCTCTAATAAGATTAGTCATTCCTTATGGCCCCCTACTAATTTTGAAAAATAACTTTCAAGACTATCACCATTTTGCGAGAGATGTTCGATAACAAGACCATGATTTGTTAGTGCACGTGAAACGTTACGTACATCATCGAGATACTTGTAAAGTTTTAATGTACCATCTTGCATCACTTCAAAATCAGTCGTTGATAGATTCTGTTCCAGTACGGTTGCACCCATTATCGGATCATCAACCTTTATTCTTAAATGTTGTCTGCATTTTTCATCCAGTTCTTTAGCAGTAAGCTCTTCAAGTAGTTTACCTTTATGAATGATTCCGAAACTGGTTGCGAGAAGATGGAGTTCACTTAATATATGGCTTGATATTAAAACGGTTAATCCCTTTTCACGGTTTAACTTTTTTATTAATTCCCTCAACTCAACAATTCCCATTGGGTCCAATCCATTTGTTGGCTCATCAAGAATTAAGAATTCAGGATCGCTTAATAAGGCAATCGCAAGACCAAGCCTTTGCTTCATTCCAAGTGAAAAATTTTTTGCCTTTTTCTTTCCAGTATTAGAAAGTCCGACAAGCTCCAATGTTTCTTGGATACAAACACTTCCAGGAATGCCTTTTTGTAATCGATGGACTTCTAAATTTTCATAGGCACTCATATTCGGAAAAAGAGCAGGATTCTCGATAATGGCGCCCATTCTTTTTTGTGCATTAATTAGCTCATTTCGATTATCATTTCCAAATAACTCTATTGAACCGCTTGTTGGGAAGGCAAGCCCCGTTATTAAACGTAGCATCGTTGATTTACCTGCACCATTTTTACCAATGAATCCGTAAATTTCACCTTTTTTAATGGAGATATTAACCTTTTCAAGGGCAAAATCATTTGTATACTTTTTTGTTAGCTTATTCGTTCTTAGAATATATTCATCCATTAATTTATCCCTCCATAATTGTTCACCAGTCCAGTATGGTCTCTAAAACTTAAGAAAGGATTAAGACAAATCTTAAGAAAAACTTAAGTTTTCATACGATATCCCATCCCCCATATCGTTTCTATATATTCTTTATTCGGATTTGCCTTTAAGAGCTTATTTCGCAAATTACTCATGTGAACGTTAACCGTGTTGTCATCCCCATGAAAAGGCTCGTCCCATACACTTTCGAATAAATTAGATTTAGAAAAGACTTTTTTAGGTGTAGTCATTAGAAGCTTTAATATCTTGTATTCTCGAACGGTTAACGTGATTTCTCCCCCTTCTACATAAACGGCCTTTGTTTCCAAATCAAGATGAATACCATTGTGAGTTAATACTTGTTTAGGAGTTTCATTCGTACGTCTATATCTACGAAGGAGCGAATCAATGCGAGCAGATACCTCATCAACATCAAAAGGTTTAGAAATAAAGTCATCCGCACCTGATCTTAAACTATTAATTTTTGTTTCCTTTTCACTTTTTGCTGAAATAATAATAACTGGAATCGAACCTTTTTCTGTTATTTTTTCAAGAATTTGTTCACCGGCCATACCTGGAAGCATTAAATCAAGTAAAATTAAGTCCCAATTCTGTTTATCTAAATAAATCAGAGCCTCTGTACCAGAATAAGCAGGTTGTGGATGATACTGGCTCTTTTTTACAATTCGGCATAATAATTGGTTAATATCATTGTCATCTTCAACAACTAAAATATTGATCGTCTGATTCACTTTAACTTCTTCCTTTTCGTTTAATTTATTAGAAGATGGATCACAATTCGGCTGGTATATACTGAACAGGAATAGGCAATTTATTCCCTTCCTCTTTACTAGCATAAGCCCTTAAATTTCCTTTATACACCAGTTGCAATTCAGTTACTTCTTGAAATTCATCTGGCGCTATTAGTGATAGTGGCTTTTCAAAATCAATGATGTTACATTCTTTTAGCACTGAAGCAACAAACTGAGAACAGAATAATGCTTTTTCTCTTTCTATTGGGTTTTTACATATAAACCCGAATAAACCTAAAAAGTTATAGCGATAGTATTCCTTATGTCCTTCGATCTCCTGTATATAACGCTTCATGTTTTGCATTTGAATTTCTGTAACTGTAAGGGAATAAACCGCACAATCTGCTTCTTTAAATATACCTTGTCTCACATCTTCTTTTACAAACCCCCCATTGAATGGGTTGCAAACCTTTTTTCTTCCAAAACTATATACTTCTGATAATTCAGAGTCAAAAGATATTGATGCATGGTTATAAGGTTTCTTTGTATATAGCTTTATCAACTTTGTAAAAAATGTACCAGTATCCGTTAAAAGAATATACACCTTTCTCTCTGTCATAATCATTCCCCTTGTCTGTTACCATAGAAATAATTGATATGTTCAATTTACATACCAAAACATAAGAAGACCTTAATAGATTCCTTAAGAAAACCTTAAGTTTTTTAGAATAGTCATGTAGGGGATATTAGAGAACGTAGGGAATACCTTGATGTATATACAGTGGGATTATAAAGGAATAGAATAAAGGATGATTTGATAAAATGTTAAAAACCTTATTGGGGAAGGATTGGAAGGAATGGAAGGAATGCATAACGCTACAAGGATAAACATCTAATATTTTAACATATGCCCTTACATTTATTGAGGTAACAAAGAAAAGTATTTCGCCTCATAGAATGAGTATTGTCTACACACTTGGACACGAAAGAGCGAAACAATACGAATATACACTCAATTAAGTGAAAAATTAGACTATGATTCTACAACAAATCTTTTTGATGGGAAAGAGAGTAACGATAATGTCTCGTTACTTTCTTTTAATAACCCCCCCTTTAACACGGTAAGCGACTTCCTTACGCACAGCATCCTCCTTGTCCGGCAACCGCATCTGTTAAATTACAATTTTCTACTAAGCACAACAATAAATAGCTTTATCAAAAGCATCTTCCGGTATATATATGATTCCATCTCTTATCTCATATGGTATATCATTATTTTCTAACAGTTCAGCAACATTGCCATTTGTCTTTTCTCCCCACTCTATGTATTCTTCAGTATATTCTTTTTGGCACGCAGCTAAAGTCGCGAAAAGAATAATATAGCAAAGTATTAATACTAGAACCTTCTTCAAATTATCTCCCCCCTGAATATTTTTATATACAAATTAAATTCGAAACAACTAAACGTTCCTTTTTTTAAAGAAATTAGAAATAAGGAGTAGAATAATCCCTATTATGGTTGATGGTAATGCAAAAGGATAGAAGGTTTCTGGAATATCTTCTGCCAACACACCACTCTCACTAAAAAAGAATAATCCTGATATAAAAAATAGAAAACCTAACCAATAAATTACCTTTCCAAATGTGGTATATTTCTTCGTCATGTTTAATCCCATCCCATTTCATTTCAATTAAATAAAATCAACATTTTATAATTGAACTAGTCATTTTTCAGAAACCGGCATATATTTTGTAAAATAAGCACCTAAAATTAGCAAAATCATAGAAATAGACCAATTCAATATTCCCATAAAGTTAAACCAATAGGCTAAAAGGTTTGTAATACCAATAATATAAAAACAAATTGGAGTTAAAGCACTTTTTATCCCTGTTATACCAGCCCTTTTTCTTTTTCGGACCACAAGAATTATGGAAAAAATCAGTACTAGTATTAGTATTATAGATAAAATAATCGGTATCATTTTATTTCCCCTTTTCCTATTTTCTATAGACATCAAATAGATCGGCAATAAGTTGAAAGTCACTTAGCCCAATCAGGCACTGTCTCCCCTTCCTTCCACCACCTCACCCGAAATTGTCCTTGTTCCCCATTAATAGCTTGAACAACAATATATTTTGTTGCTGTTTTTTTAAAATCCACGCTTGATACATCGTCATTTTCTTCATTCATTCCTGCATAATCGCCATTTTCATCATAAAGAGACATGCCATAGCTATTTCCATTTTTAAAATGATGTTCTACGTCAAAGTAAATTCGTTCACCTTGTTCTCCATGAATAGGTATCAAGTGCTCCCCATTAAAATATTCGTATTCCACCTCTACAAATGTATCTCCTGTCACTTCATTCCACCCGACTTTACTTGTATGATCCATAGGAATCATCACCAAACAAACAAGCGGTATAACAATTACAATCCAGCTATACCACTTTAAAGGCTTTAACTTTTCTTTACCAAATAAAAAGAGAAGAGAGAAAAAGCCACCAATTGTTCCAGCGATTAACGCGTATTCTATTGGCATCAAAACCAAGAAAAGGGGATATCCAATCAAAAAATAAAGCAAAATTTGTTTACCTGTAAAATTGGGTATGAATTTCCCAATAACATCTATGAAAATGGAACTAATTATTCCGTAGCCAAAAAATAAAGCCCAAATCGCCGGTATTGTAATCAGTTCATGGAATTCAAAAAAATTAAATCCACTACTGCTAATTATGACGATAAAAAAGATTGATATTGAAAAGCTCGCCCCTATAATCCTTTCTAATAAGCGATTCTTAATAAAATGTTTTCCCAAATATGTTCAACTCCAATAAAAGAATCTCACCGAACACATTCCTTTAGACAAAATGCTTGAACCCACTACTTTGGAAGAGTAAGGTTAAAGTTTTTATATCAAACACCACGTTTATTTCCCCATAAATAGGTGTGAAGTTGCGGCAATACCCGAACATCGTTCAATTCTGAACTATTCATTACAAGATCAACCAATCGTTCGTATTTTTCAAGCAGATAGGCTAACAACTTCTCCTGTTCTCCCGTTTCTAAATCATCATTACCCACTTGCAAAAACAATTTTACATCAGGATACCTTTTGTGTATGTTGATGGCATATTGCAAATCTTTTTTCCCAAAGACGACTACCTTTAAACTGAAATCCCCCTGTTGTTTTTCCTTTAATGAACGGATGATAAAATCCAATGTTTCAAAATTTGTAGTCATTCCAGAGCTTGGCGGCTTAGGCGAAATCGTTAGATCATCTATCTTTGTAAACCATTCCTGCCATCTGCTACCTTGTGTTTCCAATGCAACCTTCACCTGATTTTCATGAAGTAAATCTACCAATGCATTCAATTGAGCCAATAATCCTGGATTTCCTCCAGAGATGGTAACATGTTGAAATCGTCCGCCTCCCTTTTCATATAATGCTTCCACTATTTCCTGCGGTTCCATCATTTGAATCGATTCCTTTTCTGAACCGTCCCAGGTGAATTTCGAATCACACCAGGAACAGGAATAATCACAGCCGGCCGTTCTGACAAACATTGTTTTTTGGCCAATGACCATTCCCTCCCCTTGAATAGTTGGGCCAAATATTTCAAGTACAGGTATTTTTCTCATAATGTTTTCTCCTTTGGTCGGTAAATACAATAGCTCGTAGGCGTTTCCCTTAAATATACCTGAACACAAGTTGGCTTATTCTGTAGGGTGTTTAGGTATTCCTGAATGATTTCATAGATAGTCCGGGCAACCACTTCTGTTGTCGGAAAGTATTCAGCGTCTTGGTCGGAGAATTTGGTGTCTTCATTCATCACATGATGATCAAATCTCTTGTGAATTAAGTCTTTTATTTTTTTAAAATTAACTAAAAAAACTGTGTGATCAAGTTCGTTTCCAGCAATGGTGATATTGGTAAAATAGGTGTGCCCATGCATATTTTGACATTTCCCAGCATCCTCATGTGGTACATAATGAGCTGCAGCAAATTGAAAATCTTTATTTAGTTCATATGCATAGGGATGTTCTGTAACCGGATAAATCTGTTGCATCATGAATCATCACTCCTTCGTTTATTTTGTATCTTTGGGAGCTTGTATCCATCCAATAAAGAAAAGCGTAAGCGCCCGTTTAGCGACGTACGGACTGGACTGAGCCGTAGGAGATAAAGGAAACACGACGAACGGAGTGAGTCGATGTTGACTTATCGTACGGAGGTGAGGGAAGTCTCGCTAGTCGCTGGGCGCTGGAGCTAGACAAAAAAGACAACACTAAAGAAGGTGCTGTCCTAGCTCCTTAGTTTTTTATAGAGGGATGGAATTTCGAACCTCTCCTGCCAATACGCAGATTCTATTATTCACTTACAATATTACTTTACCATATCTTTTGTTTTAGATTAAAGAATATATGTCAACATAAAAAATGAATATAAACGTTTCCAAAAGAAGAGAACATAATACGGGTAAAAAGCTGAAGACTACTTGTTCTTCCTTTATTAAACTTGCTTTCATAGAAAAAATGCTTCAGTTATTGAAGAAAACTGCCCTATATAATAACATCGTATTTGTTTATTTACTACTGCTAATTCTCAAATTAACAATTAGCCACACACCTTGAATAATCGTTGGTATTATAAACGCAATCAATAAGACTATAAATGCCAATAATTTAAGCTCAGGTGTTTGAGTAACCCCAGCACCATCGACCTCTCTTAACCAAATAATAGCTAATCCAATTACAAAAATGATAATCCAAAATATGTTACCAATCCACCAGAAATACCATCGTTTTTTCACCTTATTTCTCTCTCCATTCTCCAACCGAAATAAATTTCATTTAACTATACTGCCAATTACTAAAAAATCATCGCCACTTTTTTGAAATAACGTACCCGGAAACAGAACTAAAACAGCAAGCTTTGAAAAAGTGTAATGGTTATAACTAATGCAGATAAAGATCCAGCAGACAGTAATGTTATCATTTTTCGCCAGTTTATCTTTTTTGAAGGTTTTACAGCCTCTCGAGAAACCGTAATCCATATAGCCATAGATGCTATAACTAAGATGAAAATAACTTCTTTAGACACATTTGACACCTCCATCATTTACAATAATCACATAACCTTATGTACGGATTAGAAAAATAAAAGTTTCATTAAGGAATGACCTTTTTAATTGAACAATTTGACACTTATTTTTTAGGCATAGTGTATATCACAGATACACCACTGTTTTCTTCAATCTTCGTAAAAATTTCATGAAAAGTTTCTATTGCTCTTTCAATTAATTCGTACCTTTCCAAAATTTCACTACAGTAACCACCCATCAGAATCACTATTACTTGCACCACAATCTAACTCTTTCTCCACCCTCTTCTTTCCACTCTAGATACCAGACTTTAAAGCAGGTGTTTCAAACTTTTTTAACATAGGGAAAAGAATTTCATCAGTTCAATAACTAATGAATAGAGTCATATGCCAAAAATATGCTGTTGAAAAAGCTACTCATTTATTGAATTTACCCAATATAGTATATGGATTCTACTCACTTGAATATATCATTTTTCTTCTTCAAACTAGCGTTCAACGATGCTTCCACCTTTTTGTAATATAGATAATACCCCATCCAAAAAACAGCATAAACAAATATAAAAACCAGAAAACTTATTAAAATTGCTGCTAAGCTAAATGGAATCCAGTCAGCAATAAACAAGGCGATTGTAAAGTAAACAGCTATCGACAAGCAGAAATGAATAGCGGTTTTTTTCAGGTAACTCCAGCCATTATCCTCAAACAAAAACGAGGCCAATCCAAAATAAATACCAAGAATAAAAGAACAGAGCATATAAATCCATATTTGTGAGATAGCAGCGTCCGTGCTGGTAAACATTACAACAGTAAGGGCAATAAATGTAAAAATACCACCTAGAGCTATCCCCATCATACTTCTTTTAACTGCTTCAACAATCATCTGACTGCCCTCCCATAACCAATCTATCTTTGATTGATTTCACATATTTTCGTGTAATAAACTCTTTATTTCCAGAATGAAAATAAACACAGAGATTTCCATTAAATGATAACTCAAAACGTTCAATATGATTAAGATTGCCGATGACTGATTTTGAAAAACGCATAAAGCCATAAGGAGCTAAAACATCTTCTATTTCATAGAGCTTCATCCTTACTTCAATATTCCGTTTACCAATGCATGCAAGAATTTTTCTTTTTTCAGCATATACAAATTCTACCTGATTGGGGTCAAGTAGTACCGTTTGATCTGACTCAATCCCAAGTATACGCTTTCGATTTTTCCGTTTAATAATTGCAACTATTTCTTCCAGTTCATCGGACCATTCATTTGTCTGAATGGTTATGGATGGTTCTGCATGCTTATCGTCAATTTCGATGTTCACCTTCATCATCATGCCCCCAAACTATCCTTTTTCTTTAGAAACGTGGTAACATACAATAACTTCTATTAACCGCCAGACCAAATCTTAAAATCCTTGAAAACTTATAAATAATAAGAAACAAGGTCAAATCCCACATAAGTTACAATACTAATCGCTACATACAAATAACAATACTCATTGTCATCCATAAGGTAACTTAAATACGATTTCTTGTAAATGAGCAGGCAATATCTTTAGATTTCCTTTTGTTTTTTCGATAGACTTGTATAAAACAAAATTTGCTATAAGGGCTTTCAAAAAGTAATCACGATCGGCATGGTTAATTATCTTCATTTTCTTTTATATTGTTATCCCATTTCCTCGTAACTGCTGAAAGTATAAGCCAAGGTTCAATGAATAAGTTTATCAATATATGAGCTACAATTGGTGCAAGTATATTACGATCAGCTATAATGTACAGAATAGCTAGTAAACCACCAAGAATTGTAGTGGAGAGTATCACTGGAAGTGCTATTCTCAACTCTCCTCCAAGAAATACCCATGCCCCATGTGCTAATCCAAAGATAAAAGCCGAAACTAATACTTGTATAAGTATTGAATAATCTAAACCCATTAGCCAATCCATCAATACTTGCCTAAACAAAATCTCTTCTACAATGCTAGAAACGAATACAGCCCAAACACCAATCACTTTAAGCCATGAAAATGTAAATAAATGATCACGTACAAATGGGATTACTTTAACCGTGTACATAATATATCCAAATGCAATTATAATTGTTAATATCCAAACAATAGGGTTATTAAATGCTTCTGCATTAACACCTAATCTATGCTCGATAAATTTTTGTGGATCTCCAAAATACCAAAAGATAATACTTCCAGTTAAAGCAATAGATAAACTGCCCAACACTAAACCTGTGATAATTTCATCTTTACGATTATACATATCAACACCTCCTGTATTGCTAATTAACTATATTCCAGAGTTTTAACATATTCTTTATAAGCGTATGTACCCATGCCACTAACAATTTCATTAGATACCTAAATTAAAACAATTCACATTCAATCCGTTTCTATCATGCTATTAATGGAAGTTTAATAAAATATCCTACTCTAAAAATGTATTCTAAACCCAGGCAATAATTGTTGTTCTACAACTATTAAATATATTTGGCCCTCTCGCTTTCTTACTTGATTATGGCAAATAATACCTTTCTTGTAGTTACAAAATGTATAACACGTCAGGTTTGATGAATGACATCACAATAATAATGCACGTACTTAGAAGTGAGAAGATAAGAAAACAAAATTCGATTGAATCCGTGTTGGATAAAAGATTGAAGGATTATTTGGAAAAGTAAAAGACTGAACCACTATTGATTCAGCCTTAATTGGTGTAGTTTCGAATTAAGTTAAATACAGTCACCATTTCTCCCCAGCTTCTTTCTAGTTTGGATACCAACTATAAAGCAGGGGGAGGGGAAGAGGATTTTGACAGGTGTATAATTATTTACTCATTACTTAATAACTTCATATTAGATTTTATCTCCTCAATCATTTTTGCTGGATTATCTGCCCTGAATATAACAGTTTTAACATATTTTTTTCTCCCATATGAGCTTTCCATTAGAGCAGGTTCTTTTAAAAAGATTTCATACTGTGGAGAATCCATATTCAACATGGCATGTATGTTTCTTTAGGTGCCTTTCCCCCAATTCCACCTTTATCTTTAGCTTTTTTAATACAGTCTATATTCCTGATATCCAATTTAATACTGCTTTGATATCCAAAGCGAATGATAAGTTGGTCAAAAGAAACAACATGAGGTAAAAATCTCACAGAATTATATAGCCCTATCATATAAAGCAAGGCGTAAATATTTAGGATCGTAAAAACCCATGCGGCAACATCACTCCATAACAGGATAAGAAAGTGGAATAATATTCCTTCCAATATTATTAGGATCGAAAATACGACTATAATAATGTTTACCTGTGAAGTCTTATGATAGGAATAAACCCTTTCATTATTGTTCACAGTTGACTCTTTAAACCATCCTATAATTGAGTAATAGAAGACGCTTAGTTCTGATAAAATTGCACCTAAAACAAACCCATCTCCCAATTTGGGCTCAAGTGACATTCTCGTTATTTCAAGTAAGTCTTTTCCTTTAGTTTTACTACTTGCCCTATAGCGAATAATGCTTTTAATGATACTATAGAAAACTGCAATTACGATAGTTATTTCCAGGATGGGTAGAATCCAAATCAATATTTGATTAAAAAATCCCTTGTGCGAATGAGGGATTATCAAATAAGAGATTCCTAAACAAATAATAAATGAAAGATATACCAATAATTTTGGCATTGACCTCGGTCGTATCAGTAACCAATGGATGCTTATTGGAGGTAAAATTAGTAATGTCAACGTTACTAAAATGACGATAACATTACTAATATTATTTAATCTTAAAATAAAGTAACTCCCTCCCATAAAACTTACCAATATCACGAGCAAAATGGATAAATAGTATTTTTTTATTAAAAACACCCCCTAAATAGTTACCGTGGTACCTTGTACTTCTATTGCATATTTCCCATTTCGGACTGCACCATATAATAATCAATAGCCTGAGTCATTTCTGCTCATCTTCAGTAAAGGGGGAAGGAGTCATTTCTTCGAGTTCTTGTAGACCCTGTTTTTCCACGTTTACATTGGCTAACTTTTGCATTACATCCTCACCAAGAAATGAAAGAGTTTCTTCTATATACGATTCAACCATTTCTTGTACTTCTGGGTCTTTAATTGGTTTACCATACAATTGTTTTACTTTTTTAGACATTTCTACAAAGGTTTTATCTAAATTCATGCTCTCTTCAACTGATTTCTTTGACAACTCTTCCACAACATCCGTTAATTTATGGCGCTCCAACCAATCCTTTTGTAAATCTTCAGTTGGTAAACCCAAAATAAGGCTAAATAATAAAGTGCTATCCACTTCTCCTTCTTCTTTTAGTAAATGGATAACCCTTTTTATCGTATTCATTGATTTTTCTATCAGTTTTTTTTTGCTCTTCTAAGGCTTTTAAGTGGAGAGATAATGTTTCATTCAAATCAGTGATTTTATCCAAGCTGTATCCTAGAAATTTTAAACTGAGAATCTTTTGCAGGGTTAAAACGTCTTTATCGTTATACATACGATGCCCTGATGTAGGGTGCTTCTCTGGTACTAAGAGACCTATCTCATCATAGTAACGTAAATTTCGGATCGATATTCCTGTCTTTCTTGAAAATTCCCCAATGGAAAACATATTATGTCTTTCCATCAAAATTCCTCCCATCCGAAGGTATAAATTCATTATAAAACATCCAGTAACTGGAGGTTCAAGTGGTATTTTAAATTAACAGGGGGATAAAAAATAAAACAAGGAGAAAAAAGTATAAAAGAAGTTTCCCCTGCTCCTCATTATTACATTAGCTTTTTATCTTTCATAACATAAACACAATCAGCCACTCTTTCAATAAAAGTGCGATCATGCGATACAAGGAGAACAGTTCCTTCATATCCTTTTAAAAATCGTTCCAATGCTTCAATACAGAAAACATCCAAAAAGTTTGTTGGCTCGTCCAAAACTAGCACATTATATCTTCCTAAGAATAGCTGACACAATATAAATTCATTTGTATCCTTTAATAATTCGCTAATTTTTGATATAATTGTATTCATGAAAAGGCCTCTTTCTAATGTATTTGCCGGCTAAGCATACATTTATGATAGAGCGCCTTTTCTTTTTTTCTAGAATTTTGTTTCAAATTCCCGGGAACTATTTTACACATAGAACTTTGGAGGCACACCACTGCAATGAGACTTATACCGGAATTAAGTTCTTGGTATATCCTGTCAAGGGACATATTATGAAACAGTGCTTTAATAAAGGGGTTGTATAAAATGAATGAAAATAAAGGTACAGAAATAAAACGCTCTTCAAAAGTAGAAAACATTCTCCCTCAGATCAATAGTAAAACTAAGCTAGGCGACTTACGAAAAATCGCGAAGGAAATTAAAAAAGATCACGAACTAGCTATGGAACTTTGGTCAACCGAAGAGTTTTTGCCCAGACTATTAGCAATCTTAATTATGGACAAAAAACTTCTTTCACAAGATGTGCTAAATAAGCTTGATAAGGATATGCAGACTCACACTTTTGATGAGCGAAATAAATTAATGGATTGGTTAATGGCTAATCAGCTCACGAAAGACAAGAAAAAAATTGCATTGATGGAGTCATGGGAAAATAGTCCTTCTGCTCTTCAAAGGCGAGCTTTCTGGTATTACCAAGGACGATTGAGATGGACTGGACAAACACCGCCTGATAACACCGCAGACTTGCTATCTGCATTAGAAGCTAATATTACGCAGGAGGAACCGGAAGTTCAATGGGCTATGAATTTCACAGCAGGCTGGATAGGCGTTTATGATGAAGAGAATCGCGAACGTTGTATTAAACTTGGTGAGAAAACGGGTCTTTACAAAGATGAAATAGTAGCAAAAGGATGCACTCCCAGCTATTTGCCGGAGTTCATTACGATTGAAGTTAACAAACGACATAATAAGTAGTTACCTCTGAAAAACTTAATAGAGTTTAATTCAAAAAATAAAGAATTCCAAGCCTCAATATGAAAATTGTAATAGGCTTGGACCGAAAATAAAGAAAACAACGCGTTTTGGCAGCTAGTTAGTGAAATATACAAGGAAGATGTAAAGGATTAACTCACTATCTCTTTTTGATCTGTAGGGCACTTATTTTTAATAAGAACAACTTTCCAGTTGCGCAGTAAACGATACTATTCAATAAAAAAGGGTTTTCCACAATCGGGCGCTTTTCTTTCATAAGAAAGCGTCTTTTTGCATGGACAACACATTTAATCTTGAGTAACATTTCTGATGTCGTCGGAGTTTTGGAATCTAATTTAGAGTCCTCATTACTAATGATTCGTTACTTAAAAATCTGCTATCGTGGGTTCTACAATATCCTTTCTTCGATACACATTTAATATTAGCCCTAAAACAGCAGCATAAAAGACGATCGCACTTCCTCCATAACTAATAAACAGAAGGGAAACTTCATGATTGGCACGATCTCAAATCCCATCAAGATGTTCCAAGTAGTAGGGACGGCAAATAATTTAAGTACTTCTTCATAATCACATAAAAAGTCTAATCTAGTTAATTGGAAATTTGTCTTCTGGCTTTAATGAATTCGATTAATTTGATAAGAGTCTCCGGAAGAAAAATTATCACAAAAAGTACGGTTAGTACATTAAACTCCGGTGTACTATAAGGAGTGAACCATTCCGAAAAGAATTTAGAATTCATCAGTCTTTCAATAAATGCTCCCTCTCGAAAATTAAGTGTCCACGATGTACTATCAAAGAGGAGCATAATCAAGTTCAAACCAAGAAATATCCCTAGAGGGGCAATCCATCTTATTGCTTTTCGTTTATCGGACATACGTACATCCCACCTTTTATAATTTACGAAATTAATTTAAATTCAGTATCCCAATTTAGTAGATTTATGATCGTGACTACTTTGATACAAAAACATTCCTTATAGCCCTTATTATTTCAGGCACAAGAAAACAGATGCCAAAAAAGACAGTTAGTAAATTGAAATGTTGTGTCTCATAAAAAGTAAACCACTCACTGAACATTGGGGATTCAACAATTCTTCCAAATAACGTTCCATCAATATCCCTATATTTAGGTATCCACCCTGTTGCTTCAAGTGTAATAAAGATTATTTGTTACAATAAAAATACACCTTTAGAAGATACCCCAAGTTCTTTTCAACAATGGTTTAGGGCTTTATTTATTAGTCAAGTAATCTTCTTTAGCACGCACCTATGTTAAAATGAAAAGGAATATATATTCTTAAAATTTCATAAGACCTTGTTTTTTTATATTAAGACAATCCCAATAATAAGAAAAGTTATTAAAATAGCTGATTTGCTGTAATGAATAAATAACTTGATTAACCAGCAAATCTTAAAAGTATTACACTGACTACAAGAAAGCTAAATGCGATTAGAGTGATTATATACATTGTAGATTCGAAAGACGAAAGTTTCCTCTGCCTTTTAACTTTGTCCAAGTGACGTATATAGAAAACTCCAATAAAAACAAATAGTACATTTGCTATTGCTTGTAAAATATCTGCAAAGAGAATCAAATATCTTAACTCCTTTCCGAAAGTTTAGCTCAACAATCTAGACTGTTCAGTTAGATATTGGATTATTACCACTCACTACTATCCTTAGTCCAACCATTGAAATACTAATTATTCAAGATATAGTTAGAAAAGTTCACATTTGTTTTTCCTTATTTTTCGTCTGTAAATAAACCCTTTAATAAGGAGTATCAAACTTTTCAACGAATAAACCAGATCTTGTTACAGCATTTATCGCTTTCGTGCATTGTCTGCTTGCCCCAATATACATATAGTAATCATATCCAAAATGGACAAAGAATTGATTTTTATAGCCTAATTTACACCAAATTATATTCCGTAAAGTCAACATTTTCATTGTGTTTCCTCATATGATGTATGTTCTTCTTTATTTCGACAGGGATAAAAAACTTCATCAACCCATTTCTGTAACTTGCCATATGCCTCTTTATCCGTTTTCACAGTACCAATGTATCCTCCTAAAACCTTTTTGTAATAATATCCCCTATTAATAAACAGCTCTTCTCTTTCACAATTATTGAATTGACTTCATCAACCATATAATACCTGTCACTTTAATTTCTTTTTAACCTCAAACTATAAAAATATTTTGACTTCAGATTACCCTCTAGTTCAAATACCCCAGCATCAATCAACTTCCTTATTCGATATTCGATAAAAGCATCCCCTATATATTGATCTAAATGCCCTATCACTTCTCCAATTACTCTAGCTACATGTATAAATTTATTTTGTTTACCACACAGCCTTTTTGCCTTTATTACAATAAAATCATCATAGTAATCTTCAGTGATACTTTGAATCCTTCCATTCCGCCATATTCTTAACGTTTCATGACTTTCACCAAGAGAAAGCCATTCCCTTTCTAACTCCTCTCGATCATGATCTGTAAATAATGTTGAAAACTGACCAAAATCCTGTTCATAAATAAATTGTAATTTTTCGGGAGGTATTTCACCTGTATGAAGTACCTTGTATTTTACCTTTTTTACCTGAAAAAGTTCTTTATACGCTTCTGTCGTATTAATCAACGTGATATCAATGTTTTTCTCCTTTAAAAGATATACAATATACCGCATCCCTGTTTGTTCATTAGCGTTATCGGAAACCCAAATGGTCACATGCTCGCCTTCAGGTATAAGGTTGATTTGATTCATTACCATTTCGAAGTGTTCCCTGTAACCATTGTATTCAAAAAACTTATCGCTCATGGATTGTTTCATCCACTCATCTCTTGATTTTACGCCAATCTCTTCAGTTAATCTCCAGACTGGTCCTATTGAGAATATATCATAAAAGGAAATTACCCTTTCCTTTTTATCAAGACCCATCTTTTTTAAAGCAAATTGCAAACTACTCGAAGCTGATGCACTGGATAGAATATGTATCATCTTTTTTTACTCCTCCGTTTGTGTGACTTATTTCTTTATTTTTTTCTTCCAAATACTATAGAGATAATCAATAAATTTACAGCTCTTATTCATCCACTACCTATTTCCGTTTTCTTGTCTAATGTTAAAAAATAGTAATACGATATTTCCTCCACATAATCCCCCTCTTCTCCTCCCAGCTATTATAATAGAAAAAAATATAAAGAAATAAGAATGATCCCCAATTTTAACTCCTTTTTCCAAATGTACTATCTTAATAGCCCAATTCCATTAATTTATTTTCTCCCCCTAAATTTTCGCTCAATGCGTTTTCTAGCTATGATATTTGGTCAACCAAAACAAACTATAATTAGTTATAATTAATATAAATGTTTTTCAAAAATGGGTGATGGTTATGAATGAAGGTAAAAGAATTTTAATAATTGAAGATGATCAAGAAATTAGTAAACTATTAAGCGTAATTTTAACAAAAGTAGGCATGGATTCGGTCGTAGCTTATTCTGGTACAGAAGGGCTGTTACAGTTACAAAATAACACGTTCGATTTAATTTTATTAGACTTGATGTTACCAGGCAAAAGTGGGGAAGAATTAATAGAACAGATCAGGGTGGATAATTCTATACCAATTATTGTGATTTCAGCCAAGATTGACATGGAAAACAAAGTACAAGTATTGAAAATGGGGGCGGACGATTATATAACGAAGCCTTTTAATAAAGAAGAGGTTTTAGAAAGAGTTGAAGTTCAATTGCGAAAATCAAGAACTCATTCATCACGAATGGCGGAGAAAGTATGGCGTGAACTTAAAATCAATTCAGAAAGAAGATCTGTTTCATTAGCAGAAAACGAGTTAAAGCTAACAAATGCAGAATTTGATATTCTATCTATTTTTATAAGTTATCCAGAACGTGCGTTTTCCAAAAGAGAAATTTATGAAAGAATTTGGAAAGGTACCTATTTAGGAGATGACAATACCATTAGTGTTCATGTCTCCAATCTTCGAAGAAAAATTGCCGAAGTCACTTCAGATGAGTATATAAAAACAGTTTGGGGAATAGGCTTCATGCTAGTTTAATTTCTTTATGATTTCTTTATGTTTTGTTTAAGAGAAATTAAAGCCACCTAAGGTAGAATATATGTATTAGGAAATTTTAGCGAAGGAGGCCAACAACCCTAATATTGGATCCGGCTTGAAAATTTTGTTAAATTTTAGTAGAATAAACGTAATATACCAACTATTTTAGCAGGTAGGAACCTTTTATTTTTAGCACGGTGAAGAATGAGATAACTACAGATTAATCCCCTTTTTTAACCTAAAAATAAACCTTTGCAAAAAAATTGTAAACAATCTGATCCTATTGTGAAAGAACTTGTTTTAACTATTTTTGCTTAAATTTACCTTTAATGAATTATTCAATTTTAGTTAAGTACATTTCTTTTTTCTAATTTACTCTCTTTAACAAATTGAAATCCATATAAAGTAAGTGCTAATATCATTAAAACATATATTAACTGGATTTTTTTCATACGCACCAATGATGCAATACCAAACCTTTTAAGGATAGGTTCACCAACGTACGTAAAAGCTAAATGCCAGATTAAATTCAACCTAATATATCTTTTAAAATTGCCGTAAGTATATTTCATAATCCATAAAGAACTGGCAAAGAATGAACCCCATGTAAAAGGAAATGACGCCAAAACGGAAGGTTGTCTTTTTCCATACCACAGCCACCACTTTCTCTTTTTCGCTATAAATTGAACCAAGGTCACTACAATAGCCATAAGAAGAGATACGGGAAGATATCGTTTAATGGATTTCTTGCCCGCAAAAGCAAGTGAAAACCAAGAAAGAACCGTCATTAAAATCAAAAATGGTTTCACTTTTTTCATACTAATTACCTCCCTTACTATCTTTAGGAGTTAATTTACCCCAGTTATAGGGAATTTATGAAATGTACCTTAAACAATCCTTAATTCATAAAAAGGCCCGATTGCCGAACAAAGACCAATCTGGATTCTTTTACTAAACAGCCTAGATAAAAAATTAGCGACTGCTGCTTGTTCAGCAACCCTGCCATAATAATGATAAAAGCGATTTCCTTCTTAAACAATTGCCCCAGTTTAAGTATAAGGTTTCTCAAGCTGTCTTAAAGACATGGGTTATGTTCTTTAATATAGCTAGCCCTCCCAATTATGCTCCGTTAGCTTAACATCTCTCCCTAAATAATAACGTTATTCCAAATATTTCCTCCTGCCTCACCCTTAACATTAAAATATCCACTTGCTTTTTATAAAATCATCTATATTAAATCCATAATTATTTAGTAATTCTCTATCTAATTCGATCAGAAATAAATCTACTGCATCAATAATTCTATCAAAAGGTAGTAGCTCCCTAGATTCATACAGTTGCCAAATTGAAAATATTGTCCAGTGATTTTCCCCTTCTTTAATGAATGCTAAAATAGGACCTTCTCTTTCATCGTGTTCCATTGTATAGTAATAAAAATCCTTATCTCGCTTCCATTTCTTTAAAGCAATTCCAAACTCAAGCAAGGCAAGAGAAGGTTCTAAAAAGAAACACTGATCATTCACGAATACTTCTAATCTACCTTGTATATCAACTAATAACTTACCGTCTCTTTTTTTTATTAGTTTTGTCTCGATAAAATTCGTTGTATCTAATTCAAATTTTAGCTTTAACATATTCAAATCCCTCATTCGTCATCGTGTAGATAGGTAAGAAGAGTCAAACTCTTCAACGTATAACCCAGATCTAGTGACAGCATCTATCGCTTCCGAACATTCTCTACTTGCCCCAATATATATAGTAATCGTATCCAAAATGAACAAAGAATTGGTCTTTAAAGCCTAATTTGCACCAAATCATCTCTCGTAATGTCAACCTAGCTAACTCTTGGGCTTCCTGATCCGTTATGGCTTTGCCAACCCAAGTCTTTGATAGAATTCACTAGCACTTTGATGTTTAACCTCGTCAGACCATTCCTCCAGGGCTCTTACATATATCCTATTTAAGCCCATTTCTTCCATAAATGAGCAAATGGCATTTATGTATCTTCTAGGATGGGGAGGGTCTCTCTATACATGCGGAGTGCTGCGGAGATGTTGACGTTGATAGGATCTCCTTTAGTTGCTGTGTAGACCATATATGTACCGAAATAGCCTTTATTGCCTCCCGACATATCAGCAAGTAGTTCCGGAATGCTTTGGCTGGCTACTATTTTATTTAGACTCTCAAAAAAACCGCTATCTTTCATGCGCTCTATTGATGACGTTAGCGATGACTTTATCCATACCAGGCTTCCGCCAAATGCAACCGTAGAGATATCTTGCAAAAATTGAACGCCAGACAAACTGGAATTAGTATTCAATCCATCTTCTATCGTTGAAAGGTGAGACTCTATAAGTTCCAGTTCTTCAATCATCGTATCTTTTTCTTTTAGGGATATATAACCCGCTTCTTGTAACCGTCCGAAAATCAAGTCCTTGTTATCCAAAACGACTCTTACTTTATCCAGTAAGGGCGGGACACTCTTATTTAGAGCTTTCACCGTTTCATCAAATTCTCCTTGATTAAACGTGTACCAACTCAAGAAACTCCCGAAGCTGTTTACATCTTTTAGATAGTCCATATTCACCCCAAAGAGCTGATTAGCGACCTCTTTTGTGCCACCCGCATTATCTGCTTTTGCATAAATTAAAGCTAAGTCCTGTACATCCTTTATAACTTCAGGAGGAATGTCTTTTGCTAACTATTTAATTCCCGAGACATCGGGGTTGGTGTCAACAACTTCAATCTGCCCCAATTCTACCATCCCTGGAACAAAAGGGGTCAACCCATTTAGCGGGTCATCTGCTGAAACAATCTGATGAATACCATTAGCTTTGTCTTTAAAGAATTCTTCTGTAAAGACTTCAAAATCTTCAACTGGTACCGCTTCTCGAAGATCTTCCTTATTACTAATATTAAATTCGTTTTTAATTGCATTCCTGAAATCACGGTTCATATCGTAAAGCTGATAGGCGTTCACTTGAGCACCATTCATTCCATAGACTTCATCAAATGTGTCATATCCCAAATAAGCTTGTTCGTTATTATGATGCCCCAATGAATGCCCCCATGAAATTATCTTTGTATCATTGTCTGCAGCAAGTTCTGTCTTTGCCTGTTCAACAAATAAGTCTGTTGCTAATGGTTGATCAATTGATTCACCTGCCAGTGGACCTTTTCCGTTAAAAGACCAGTCTGGGCCATTGGTAGTTCCTTGATAAATAACATACATTTCCTCTTGTCTGCCGGCATCAACATATATAGCTGTGCCATTATATCCAGTTTGATTTATCAAGCTATCTCCAGTTTCGGAAGAGTGGAAAATTTCAATATCCGCATCTAACAGTGATCCTGTTTCTTCTAAGTACACTTGCCGTACTGTTGACTCTAATTCTTCTGCAGTCATATTTTTGTATTCTTCGTTTGTAAGTCGCAAAGCTATCAGCTCTTGATTAAGTATGCCCTTCGCCATTGCATTTACTTACCTTTGTCATCTTTAAATTGGATTGATTTTAGAACCTCTGTTACTTTCTTTTTCTCTTGTTCTTTCAGCGTATTACACTTGTCTTCCGCAATATCATCTCTGCAAATAATATCAACAAACACTTGTATTTCTTGATTCTTTTCGTTTCTTACCAGTGCAGCTATATAACTTCCTGTATTATCGGAATCCATTTCTGCAATTTCAAGATGTTGGTTCTCATTCTCGGTCTGTACTTTTTTAAAATCTAGTTCTTCTCCAGCTTTCCTATTCATTAAATCTTTACTGTATTCAATGTCAGGTATGGAACTGTAGTAATGAACAATATATTCATCCATTACATCTGCATTATTGTCATCATAATAAAAGATAAGAGATTCTGAGTTTTCTTCATTACCCGCCATACTTGTTTCGTCTACAACCATGTCTTCAGGAAAATCAAGAGTGAAAGTATTACTAGCTGATTCCAGAGTGTAATAACCTTCTCTAACTGGTTCAGTTGATTCTAAGTAATCTCTCGTCAATTCATCCTGGAAAGCCGGCACGTCCAGCAAGTCTTTTTGATCCATCTCTGAAGGGAAGAGGGATTCTTTTCCGTTACTCACATTGCATCCTCCTATAATCAGTGTTGTGAGCATCAGAAAAATTACAAATTTAAATTTCACGCAGCGTTACCTCCATAAGCTTCGGATTGTTGCTGTTGTCCATAAAAATTATACAACACACATCCAATCATTCCCAACAATTGTATAGGACTTTTCCAAAAACGGTTCTGTAGTCTCGGGGATATGTGCCAGTATGATGTTCCTGACAAAAATGCTATTATCCTTCTTCCTCCTCGTTTAATGGAATAATCTTGCCAGCCTTCTCGTATACAATATACGTATTATTCTTTTTTGCCTGTTCCATGGCCACCTCCCCGGTTCTTTTTATGTACTCATCCATCCACGCATATTTCCTCTTTGATCGATTGTTTTTGTTATCTGTCATACTAAAGACCTCCTATCAGTTCTTAGTAAAAGTTTATTGTCACTTCCTATAACTTATCTTGGTATCTTCAGAAGACGCTCAGAGGCTTCTCATGCAACTTTTACATTGTCCTTTACCTCATGTTTTTTCACCCTTTTTCCTCAGTTAAAATAAAGATCTTCGATAAAAGAAGGAAGAGAATATCGAGAAAAGACAGTCAGGGCAAGGGATAATAGAAAAAAGACCCGGAAATCGGAAATGTTTATTTTAGTTAGACAAACTTCTGTGAAGTTAAAATAATCATCTCCGAAATCCCACCCCTCCAACCCGCATTCCACCGTTTCCGTTAAAATAAAGTTTTGCTACGGAACCCCTATTTTGGGTGTTTTTCGGCTGTTTTTTCACGGTTTTTTTCGGAGTTGGAATAAAGTTTTGATAATAGAATGAAGATAAATATGAGGATAGATAGTGGAGAAAAGAAGGCTAGAATAAAGATAAAAATATTGAAAATGTATTGATTTTATTGAATAGAATATTGGATAAAACCTGTAATATCAATGGGTTAGGAACATAACTGTATTGAAAAGGTATTGGAAAATGCATGAAAAAACTCGGGCTCCTGGTGAGGAAAACCCGAGAAATTATTGGATTCGTATTGAAAAAAGCAAATGTTTATTATTACAGAATTGGTGTTGGGATTAGCAAGAGTTTATTATGACTAGCAAATGTTTATTATTGATCTACAACTTCCTCTCCAACCAACAAACCGCTTCAACATGGCTTGAGAGGATAGAATGAATGTCATTTGATTATGTCCGTTCTCGGAAACATATCTACTGCGTTTTTTACACTATCGGTAGACGGAAACATATCGACCTTCAACTATCACACCATTAAATGTGTTTAGTTAATAATATCGCCTTTGTTTTTAGCTAAATTTTCATGCCATTCTCGTCGCTTAGTAGCTGTCGGTTTCGTCCACTCTGTTTCTTCACCAATAATTTTTAAAGGTTCTTGTGAGCGATAAGAACGCGTTAAGTTACCAGGGAACTTTTTGTCAGTAACATTTGGGTCGTTTTCAAATTCACCTGTAGGTTCTACTATATAAACGCGTTCTCTTCCTTTTCCTTTTGCTAATGCTGCTGCAAGACCTGCCCCATTGACATTAGCAGTGAAATAAATATGGTTCATTTTAAGCCCAGGTTTGTAATTTGAATTTCCACCCGCTATCAGAAAATCACCAACTTTCAAATCTGCCTTTGTCCCATGGTAAAATGGGCCTTTATCTGTTAGTGCACCATTATATGATTTGGCCAATTCATAATTTCTAGTTGCCTGTTCAGAATCACCCAACTCCTCATAACAGTTGGCAATGTTTATATACAACGTGGAGTAAGCACTCTTAACGTTATCATCATCTATATTTTGTGCACACTGTAAGGATGTTTCCATCCATTTTAATTTATCTGTAATATTTTCTTGTATACGAGCTAAATGATAAGCTGCGATAAATCTTTCATAGTCATCCGTTGCTTCGTGCCATGCTTTATGAAACATCGCAATCGCACCCTCACTGTTTCCACAGTCCTCCAATCCCATCCCACTCATGCAGATTTTAATAATAACGTTATTTGGATCAAATTTTTTATTCATCTAATCTTACCTCCAAATTAATTGAATGTTATGATGAGTATATCCAGAACTTCAACTGCTCAAGATCTTCTCCATTGGCTTGCCTTTTGCCAATTCGTCGATTAATGAAGCAGACCAAAATAATCACTATCCCAAATCCCCCAACAAATCTCACTAATATACTATCGAAGTATAGCAGTTGAAATTCAGAACGAACAGTCTATATTTGCAATTTTGTATATGTTATAATTAAAGTGAGGAAGAGTATATTATCAGTGAAGTTAAGCTTTTATTGTTTCGGGGGTGCCTAGCACAACCCGAAATTAGCTACGCCAAACATTCACCAATCGTACCGTTTACGAAAAGGGCACTCTTAATAGGAGCGCCCTTTTCGTAAACATTGATGTAATTAATAGTCTTTTTTCTTTACTGGAATCCAAATTTCGCTTCTATACTTAGGATTCCCAGTGTCTGGACTCTCACTCCATAAAATTTCAGGACCTTCAACCGCCTCGTATCCTGATGATGGAAACCACTCTGAATATATCCTACCCCACACATTTTGAAGTGTTTCCGGGAATGGTCCAATCGATTCAAATACAGCCCAAGTACTAGCATCAATTTTTAATACATCAAATTCTGCTGTTTCATCACTTGAAGTTGCTACACCGATGTAATGATCTAGTTCTCCTCTTTCTTCCATTCTTCCTTCCGAGAAATTAGTGGAAGCACTAATAATACCTGTTGGTTCTACATTTGAAATTGCTTTTAATTGTTTAATAACATCCGTGGTTAAAAGTTCAGTCATTTTTGCAATCTCTGGATTGACACCTTTAAAAATAATTGGAACTCTCTTCTTAAATCCTACTAACTTAAAAGGTCCTTTCTCAACAATACGATAGTTCATTTCGCATCCTCCTTTAATTGATAATTGAAAGGTCATTCGAGGATAAGCTTTTAATTGTGTATTCTCACTCCTTGCCTCAGAAGGGAGAATGCCATGCAGGGAATGAAAAGCACGGGAAAATGAATCAGCCGAATTATAGCCATATTTGACGGCTACATCAATTATTCTCAAATCCCTATCTTTCAGATCAAGTGCAGCCAACGTCAGTCTTCTTCTCCGAATATATTCTGATAAACTTATGCCTGCTAAAAAAGAAAACATCCGCTTGAAATGATACTCTGAACAATAAGCGATTTTAGATACTTCACTATAATCAATTTCCTCTGTTAAGTGCTCTTCAATATATGCCAATGCATTATTCATACTTCTTAAAGAATCCATCAAACAACCTCCTTTCATCATCAATATTATCAGAGGATGCATTTACCCATCCGACAATCTGTGCACAATGTAGTCGACTCACCTTATTCGGGAAACCCTTTAGTTTACATTTGTTTATTCATTAATTGCTCTAACCCTGCTTCGGATGTTAACATTTCAAGATTATTAAATATTTCCTCTTCGCTCCAATTCCACCATTGAAGCTTTAGCAAGAATTCAATCTTTTCGTCACTAAAGCGTTTTTTGATAAACTTAGCTGGATTCCCACCATATATTGAATAGGGTTCAACACTTTTTACTACTGTTGAGTTAGCAGCAATAATCGCACCATCTCCAATTTTAACACCTGGCATTATGGTTACATTTTGACCTATCCACACATCATTACCAATCACTGTGTCACCCTTAAAAGGAAGTTGTTCGATTGTAGGAGTCACCTTTTCCCACCCACAGCCGAAGATATTAAAGGGATAGGTTGTAATTCCATCCATTCTATGATTTGCACCATTCATGATAAACTTAACACCCGCTGCAATTGCACAGAACTTGCCTATTATCAATTTATCCCCTAGAAATTCGTAGTGGTGCTCTATATTATCATAAAATTTTTCTGGAGACTTGTTATTATCGCTATAATAGGTATATTCGCCAATCTCAACATTTGGTCTTTTAGGTAGGTTGCTTATATAGCAAACCGTCTTTAGATTTTCATTCGGATAAAGCTTTTTCTTATCTGGTCCCCTCATTGAATATCAGCTCCTTTCAGGTATTCAACCTCGTTTACTAGTCTTTGAAGAATCTCTATTCCTTTTCTTGTACACTCTACATCAGTTGATATTAAGGAAATAACCTTATCGACCCTTTCCTTGTAATCGCTTGGCTTGATCTTAAAATCTTCAATCATCTTAACAGCCTTTTTTTCATTTATACAGTATTCTTTGTTTACTGCAAATAAGACTTGATTAAGGGAAGATATGCTTCGAAAGCAATGCCCACAAACATAGGATACATCGTCTTTATCTATATTGTTCTCAGCAAACATTAATGAGAAACCTGCCTCAAACATAAAAAATTCGGTTAATCCTTTCTGCAAAGCGGTTGGATAACGTTCTGCCTGCTTTTTTAATTCGCATAAGCTTTCATTCTTAGCATATAGTATTTTGCTAATCGCTAATTCTCCTCGATACATAGCACTTATATATCCATGGGGATGCCCCGTCTGATAATTAGCAGTAACAATTCCTTGCTCCGTATCTTTGATTATTTGTTCCACCCGTTTTATATCACGTAAAATCAAGTCAACATGATACCCATTTATAACTAACCATCCGCCGCCATTAATCCAATCACCCCACGCTCCGGGAGGTACAACAAGGTTATTTCTATTCTCATCATCCAACTCTGTAGCAATTTGATTAATCGCTGTAATGTCAAATGATTCTGATTTGTAATAGATTCCGATATCTATATCAGAATCCTCTGTATGGGTGCCTCTTGCACGGGAACCCCCTAATACGATGCCTTCTATATAAGGCAAAGAGGATAATTTTTCTGTCACTGATTGAATAATATTATCTATCATACTGAATCACTCCTTTCAATATCAAAAGCTATATCCCATGCTGAGAAACGCCTTTTTTGCCATGTGTTCCTTATGCTTTACGTATATTTCTATGGAAAGGGGGCCTTCAAAATTCATCTTGAAGGCCTTATTTTCCCTGATTAGAGGTCTAACCTACTTAACGTTTAGATAAAATCAATAACCTCTTTCACTGGCCTACTTACGATCTGTCAAATACGAAAAGTAAAATAATTATCGGACTAAGTTTAATTTCTTATCTTTGATTTCATAAATCACATCAGCCACATTATCAAGCAGCCGTTTGTCATGGGTGATAAACACTATAGTTCCGGCATACTCCTTCATTAGTATTTCCAAAGCCTCTAAGCTTGGTATGTCAAGGAAATTGCTGGGTTCATCCATTAGTAAGATGTTATATCTACCCATAAGCATTTTAGCTAGCAATAATTTCATAATTTCGCCGCCACTTAAAACAGATAAGCTTTTTCTAATATCGTTCTGCTTAAATCCCATGGATGCTAGCACGGAACGAATTTCTGAAACATTGTAATCACAATCCTCCTGCATAAACTCCAGGACTTTCTGATTACTGTTGTACTTGTAACCATTTTGTGCAAAGTAACCTATTTTTGCCTTAGGTGAAATAGAAATTCCATCTTCATGGTTTAAGATCATTTGGATTAAAGTTGTTTTTCCGGTTCCATTACCACCAGTTAACGCCACTTTTGCTCCAAGCGGAATTTGAAAAGATGCATTTTCAAACAGTACCTTATCTCCAAATATTTTATTAATTTCCTTACCGACAATAGGATATGGATTGTGGAGCTCCAATGCTTTACTTTGCCTGAAACGAATCCTACGAATATCTTCTGGAGCTTCTACACTTCCTAAGGCCGCAATCCTATGTTCTAGGGATTTAGCGGCATTATGCATCTTTTTTTCCTTACTTCCTATTGATTTTTGATGAGCTAAACGCCCTCCGCCTTTAGTACTTTTTTTCTTTGAAGCACCTTTTGCCTTCTGTCCTATTTTACGAGCCTGTTTTCGCTTTTCCTCCGCAGCCCTTTCCAATCGGGCACGTTCCGCAACAAATTGTTCGTATTCTGCAGCTTGGCTCTTGCGTTCTTCCTCTTTCTGACGAAGATAATCAGAATAGTTTCCCCAATACTCAGTGATTTTGCCATCTTTCAGTTCCCATATTTTATCTACTACCTCATCAAGAAAATAGCGGTCATGGCTAATAACTAACAGTGCACCTGTAAAATATTTTAGCTGTCCAATTAGAAAATCAATTCCTTCACGGTCTAAATGGCTCGTAGGTTCATCCGCTAAAATACCATGAACCTGTGCCGATAAGGCCTGTGCTATTTTAAGTCTTGTTTCTTCACCACCGCTCATGGTCTGTATATCTAATTGCTCAACACCGAGCTTACCCACAAGTGCAAAATCTTTCTCCTCCTGCAAAGTTACTTCGTCCAACTGAGGGATATAGGCAAGTTCACCCAGACGATTCATTTTACATCCTGGGGGAGTTAATTCTCCTAAAAGTACCTTGAGTAACGTGCTTTTTCCTGCACCATTTGCTCCTACTAAACCAATACGGTCATAATCATACACTTCTAATTCATCTATATCTAAACAAGTGCGTCCTTTAAATTCCACACGAATGTCTTTTGCTTTTAATATCAATTCCATAACATTTTCCTCCTGTCTATAATCGCATGTTTTCATTTGCTTGTACGCAGGGAAAACCCTGCGATTTTAGCAGGAAAAATTACATGAAAATTAAATACATAAAAATGGCCCTCCTATGAATTTTGTTTTAAATCTAATTTTCTAATCTCAGTTATCATTGGGCAAACTATTGCAATGCAAATAATTAAAATACCTGATAGTAAAAACCAATGATTTACACCGATTCTATCAGCAATGAATCCAGAAAGAATTAACCCAATTGGCATAGCAAGTGACATGATACTTCCGGTCAAAGAAAATACACGTCCTAAATATTCAGGCTTAATTTTCTCCTGAAAAAGAGCTGTTTGCACACCGCTATAGAATGGCACCGAAAGCCCCATTATTGCACAGCAGACTACAAATATGAAAAATCCACTTTGAGGAAGTAATCCTGAAATGGTTAAGCTTATCCCCATCATAAAAATTGATGCCGTTATTAATAAGATTCGCTTTTGGTAATTCCCAAATAACCCTAATAATAGACCCCCTATCAACATACCAGAGGCATAAGCAATCTCCGTAATAGAAATATGCATCGGTGTACCATTAAAATATTCCATAGTGATTAAAGGATATAATGCATTTATGGGCATATAAACAAACATATATAATGTTCCAACGAGTAATAAAGCAAATAATCCTTTATTTTGCCGTAGTACAGCCATTCCTTCTTTCATTTCTCTTATGAAATTTGGTTTCAAGCTTTGCACTTGATCGCCTAGCTTAGGAATACGTACAATTGCTACCGTAATAGACGCAATCATAGCACCCAATACATCGATGGCAATAATAGCATTTAATTCCCAAACAGAATATAACAATGCTGCAACCGCCGGACTAACAATATAGCTTATAGACTGCAAAGACTGACTATAGCCTGCACATTTCGTAAGCTGCTCTTCTGGTACTAAAAGTGGCGTAACCGCATTGAGAGCCGGGGTATGAAAAGCTGTTCCAATGCTACGGATAAACAATACTACCATAACCATCCAGATAGGTAACTCCATATACAATGCAACAATAGCTAGCACGGCCCCAGCTGCTGCGATAATTAAATCAGCACCAATCATTATCTTCTTCCTATCATGACGATCCACTAATACACCAATGGCTGGTCCAAAGACCGCATAGGGTAAAAAACCTACAAGTGAAGCCATAGACAAGACCATCGCAGATCCTGTTTTTTCTGTAAGGTAAAAAATAATCGCCATTTGCAGGATGGCACTAGTGATTAATGATACTGCCTGCCCTGCCCATATTGTATAAAACTTAAGTTTCCAATTGTTGTATTTTTCCATTTATATTATCTCCTGCATATTATTTTGCTTGAATTTCTATTTTGAATAGCATTCTAGGCAATAAAAAATGCAGGCCTAAATCCACAATGTGGCTTTTGGTCTGCATACATACAATATGGAAACATTCATAATAAAGACATAGTTAAATAAAGGTATAGTTAAATGACCTATATCCTCACCGTAACTAATGAATGCTCAATATCGTATAAATAAGCACAACAAAAAAGCCTATCATCGGGGATAGATTCTGCTTTTTTTATTGCCAGCTTATCTTAAACGCATTGAGGCTGTCATAGTTTCGGTTCCTCCTAAATTCTTATTTGTATCAGCGTATATTTTAACACAACAAGTCGTTTTAAGCAACTTTAAAATTAAAAAAATCCAATATTAACCGCCAAAGGGTGCTAGCCCCTAATTGGCGGTTAATATTCTATATCTCTTCGTCAATCTCAATCCCAGACTTGAATTCAACGGTGAGCTTATCTTCATATATCGTTACTTTCTCAATAAGTCGCCTTACTAACTGTTCATCATATTCCTCCAACTCACAGGATTGTTCATTCAAGAAATCAGTCATTTCAGCGATTCGTTGCCTTTTTCCTTCTCGCTCTGCATTTTCAACTAGTGCATTTTGCTTCAATTCACGAAGCCGATAAATTTCATCAGCCACATCTTCATAGTCATTCTTGGACTTTGCTTGGATTAGAAGCTGTTGTTGCAATTCTTCCAATTTGCCATCAATATCAACGGTGGCATTATCATTTTCTTCATTAAGTACGGTGGCTATATTTTTCTGTAACGTTGAGAGGAAGGGTTCTTTGTTAGCCAAAAGTTCGTTAATAGCCTTGACCACTGCTGTCTGTAATATTTCCTCGTTTATGGTAGAGGCCGTACATTCAGACCCTTTTTCCTCCAAACGGCTGACGCATCTCCAAACAATAGACTTGTAACCTCTGTTATTCCAGTGTACTCGTCGGTAAATATCGCCGCAATGACCGCAGTAAACAATACTCGATAAAGCATACTTGCTGCTATAGACTCTCTTTTTACCGCCTTTGCCGCCCCGAAGATTTGCTCTTCGAACCATCTCTTCTTGAACCTGCATAAAAAGGTCGCGTGGAATGATAGGCTCATGGCTGTTTTCTACATAATACTGGGGAACGATGCCGTTATTCTTGACTCGCTTTTTAGAAAGGAAATCAACCGTATATGTTTTTTGTAGAAGGGCATCACCGATGTACTTTTCATTTTGTAGTATTTTTTTCAGCGTTTCTGGCCTCCATTTTGATTTACCTGCCGCTGTTAGAATATCGTCTGCTTCTAGTCCTCTTGCTATCTGTAAAAGGCTCGCCCCCTCAAGGTACTCCCTATAAATCCGTTTAACCACCTCAGCTCCCTCTGGATCAATCACTAGCTGCTTGTTTTCATCCTTGGTGTATCCAAGGAAACGCTTGTGGTTGACCTGAACTTCACCTTGTTGATATCGATACTGAATACCTAGCTTTACGTTTTGGCTTAAGGATTGGCTTTCCTGTTGGGCAAGGGATGCCATAATGGTCAACAAGACTTCACCCTTGGAATCCATGGTGTTGATATTCTCTTTCTCGAAGAACACAGCAATGTTTTTATCCTTTAACTGACGGATGTATTTAAGGCAGTCTAACGTATTTCTGGCAAATCGGCTAATGGACTTTGTGATGATCATGTCTATTTTTCCTGCCATACACTCTTCAATCATACGGTTGAATTCTTCACGCTTTTTTGTATTTGTGCCTGTGATGCCGTCATCCGCAAAAATTCCTGCCAATTCCCATTCCTTGTTCTTCTTAATATAGTTTGTATAATGCTCGATCTGAATGTCATAGCTTGAAGCCTGCTCCTCACTATCCGTTGAAACACGACAGTAAGCGGCCACTCGTATTTTGGGTTTGCTTTCACTATTTTTATTATTTCCGATTCGTTGAATTGCCGGAATGACTGTTACATTCCTACTCACTGCCACTTTTTACACCTCGCTTTCTATCAAACTGTAGGCATATTCCGCCTGCTTGTATGGGTCGTCATATTTTTGCACTAGAGGTTTTGCTTTGAACTTTATAGGATAATAAGTTTCCGGTTCATCTTTAGGTTCCCATATCCTTCCTAGCTTTTCTGCTCGTCTTCGCTTTTCTACTTTGGCTTTTTCGAAGGTTTCCCCATCAATAATTGGAGGGTAGAATTCATCTCCAAGGTAGTGCTTATTCTGTAACATCTTTCCTGCAGTGGCATGGTAGCAGTCTATGCCAGCTTTTTTAGCGGCACCCTTCAAAGAAAGTCCTGCCAAGTACCCTGAAAATAATTCTTTTACTTTTTCTGCTGCTATATCATCTACAACAGCCTTTCCATCTTCAATTCTATATCCATAGGGTGTGTGACCCATCTAATTCACCAACCTTTCCTTCAATGTGATTCCACATTTTAATTCAAACCCAACTTTCTCTCATGAAAAGACCATAATCTTTTCTACGTAATTTTCAAACAGCTCTTCCTCATAGGCTGTAAGCATTTTGGACTTAGTTGCAAACTTAAGCAGACGGTCAACCTCTTCAACTTTTGCAAAATTCCCATTGACGGAACGAGTAAGTTGATCCTTTTCGACAAGAAGCCTTTCTCTTTCTGCTTCCAGTGAATACTTTTCTTTATTAAACAGAGCAGGTTCCAGATATCCTTTGGCCATTAAACCCGTCAGCATCTGGCTCTGCTCCATGTTGTTTTCAATCTTAGTTTCCAACTCTTCAATTCTGCGAAAACTTGCTGCATTGTTCTGGTTACGTAACCCATTCAAAAGTGGTCTTAGTATGAATTTCTGACCGAAAATTAGTTTATTCATCATCGTAACAAATGCAGTCTTTATATCTTCATCTCGAATGAACTGCATAGAACATTCCGTTATATTGCTTATATGCTTACTGCAGCACCAAGCAATGTACTTTCTTGGACCGGATGAATGAATCCGTCTTTTAAAGGTACCGCCACATTCTGAGCAGATAATTTTGCTAGAGAAAGCATATCGGTTTAGATATTTGCTGTTGCGCTTTTCGATACCTTTTTCCTTTGCTCTCTGATTGAGAACAGCATCCACAGCTTCAAAGTCTTCATGGCTGATAATTGCCTCATGATGGTTTTCTACTAGGTACATATCTTTCTCACCATAATTGGTGTGCCTATTAAAATGACTGTCAGTATAAGTCTTTTGCAAAATAACATCGCCAGTATATTTTTCATTGGTCAGAATCCCTCGAATGGTTGTAGCCGTCCAACGGCCACCTCTTTTTGATGGGATACCTTTTTGATTCAAATCATCTGCAATTTTCTGTGTACCTTTGCCCGATAATACTTCTGCAAAAATATACTTCACAACTTCAGCCTGCTTGGGGTTTACTATCATTTGACTGCCAATATTTTGATAACCATATGGCGGGTAGGAAATTTTAAAGGTCCCGTTTTGAAATCGTCTTTGAATGGCCCATTTAGTATTTTCAGAAATGGAAATTGACTCACTTTCTGCAAGCCCACTTAAAATGGAGAGCATCAATTCACTTTCCATTGAACCTGTATTGATGTTTTCCTTCTCAAAATAGATATGAACCCCAAGGTCGATCAGTTTTCGAACCATCTCCAAGCAGTCTGTAGTATTTCTCGCAAATCGGCTGATGGACTTTGTAATGATTAAGTCAATTCTCCCAGTTTCACAGTCTGATAACATCCTAAGCAGGTCAGAGCGGTTTTCCTTTTTCGTACCGCTGATTCCCTCATCATAATATAGGCCTGCATATACCCATTCTGGATTCGCCTTTATGTAGGTCTCATAATGGGCCTTTTGTGCTTGCAAGCTGACTAGCTGTTCATTACTATCTGTTGAAACTCGGCAGTAGGCAACTACTCGTGTTTTTGGCTTAATAAAAGAGTTGGCTAGATTTCCTTCTATTTTCGTTATCTTTTTCATCCTCTCACCTCCTTCTTGGTAGGTCTCATATTACCTCTGAAACCCTTATATATCAACGATTTCAGGGCATTATCTCTGCTAAAAAAGGGGAGAAAGTTTGGCGATTTAGTGCGTCTATCTTGTGGAATTCTATTTCAGTTATTAAGCCTTTTCCGAGCATCTTTCTCAGCATCTTTTCTGCCTGGATATAATCAAACTCACGCTGTAGCTGTTCCTGTGATACTTTCTTTAATTCAACGCTTTTGTCTATAATCTCATCTGAAATCTTTGTAATTTTTTTATCCTCGTGCTGATTCACTAGGAATCACCTCCTACCTAATAGCCGTGGGAACAGGTCGAAGTTGAGGATTTGTAAGAATTAATTTGAATCAGAGCATAAAAAAAGAGCCTGCAAGGGAAGAACCCCCACAGGCTAGATAAATTAATTGTTTAATAATTTATTTGAGAGACTTTGTGAAAATCAAGAAACACCGTTTTAAACTCGCCCTTTTGATTAATCATACTTAATAAATGCATCCGTAAAGCCTGCCTTTTTAGCTTTGGCAAGCTCTGCCTCAGCATTTGCTTTGACAGTGTATGCACCTATTTGTACACGGTAATATTTCTTTTTCACTGGTTCTGCTGATTTTTCTTCTTCGCTTAGAAGTTTCTTAACATCCGCTCTAAAGGTATCCATGGTCTTGCCATGCTTAGGAAACCAGTGCATCACATCCGCATGGTTACTGGCTATACCTTGCTTATAGCCTTCACTATGACAGATGATATCCTTCTCACTAAGTCCATAGAGTTTGCAAAGATGTACACAAAGCTCCACTGCTTCCTTATAAACAGCAGAAAAATACGAGGTATCGGTTAGACCGTCCTCGCAAATCTCAAATCCTATATGCGTGTTATTCGCATCTCCTCCAGCATGCCAACCCCGGTGATTCCAAGGCAAGGTTTGATAGGTAGCAATGGAACCATCTGCTAATTTACCAATGAAGGCATGGACACAAACTTGACGCCCTCCAGGTTTGTTTTGATTCCAATGGTTGTTATACTGGTTCTTTCCTAGCAAGCCATCGTCTGGGCCAACGTAGCGCTTCAACCATGGGTTGTTTGCACCAGTCGAGTGAACCATAATACCTTTTGGCGTTATGGTTTTACCCGCTTTATAGCAGGCATTGTTCGTAAGTAATAGTTTGCGTAACTTCATTAAAATCACCTCTAATCAAATATTAAGTCAATCATCTTCCACCACCAGGCTTAGGCGGTTCCCCATCACGTCCATGTAGTTTCTGTAGAACCGATTTTAGGTTTTCTGGGATAGACAGTCCAATATGTCCAGCATTCTCCAAAATGGATACTCCTTCATTACTTAGGTAGAAAAAGATTACTGCTGTTCGTAAAATGCCACTATTTTCTCCAATACTAACCAAAATTTGTGTATCGATAATATGAGCGATGCCTACCATTATAAAGATGAGTACCTTTTTGAAAATCCCCTTAGCACCGATTTCGCTACACAGTTTTTTGTTTGCAATTGCACAAAAGACACCTGTCAGGTAGTCAATGATCACAAAAGCTACCAGTGCATAGAGAAATCCGTCATAACCGCCGAGAAACCACCCAAGAAATCCACCGACTGCGGCAATAGCCAGCTGTATCCAATTCCAAATTTCTTTCATTAAAGACACCTCCGTTTCGTGTATTTCCATATAGAAAAGCGCCCCTGCAAATGACAAGAGCGCTGAATTTTATTTTTACATTATTTTTATTAGGTCATGAATTTGTTGCATCACATCTGCCCTAGGTCTTCCTGTACCAATAGGTAGCCATGTGACAGGTGGTGTATCGAATGCATGGGAAGAATCGAAACTATTAATCATCATAATAATCGCATCAATAGCTTTACGCATTTCAACGATATGGAATGGCCAATTCTTAACAGTGGTCTTTCTTGCGATGATCTCCTCTTTCCAAGTTGCAGGGGACATATTGTAATAGCTACGTACCCTGTTTATAGCAGTTCGAAACGTCTTAATATGCGCTGCCTTTACATGTGTCACATTAGCGGTGATGATTTCAAAAGGTAATGCTAAAATCGTGAAGGTACGAACAACTTCTGTGCTTGCTGACTCGATATCACTGTCAAGGCAACGAAAAGTAACGGTATGATTTCCTACAGAAAGAGGTTCTGCTTGGTAAATCGTCTTGACACCATTACCAAGATAGCCGCTTACAGAAAACCGCTCAGGATTGTCCACGCTATTTTGCCATGGACCAGAGTCAATCCTTACCTCCACTATTTGTGTTTGTCCATCTGGTTCAATCCCTGTTGTAATCATAAAACGTGGTGTAGAGTTATAAGTAAAATTGCCAGACATTGGACAGTCCACTACTGGTGATGCAGGTGGGCTGTTTTTCTTTACCATGTTGCTAACTACAAAGGCAGAAACTGCATCAAGTGCATCTGTAACACTGATTCGATAACGGGTATACCGACCAGCTATTTGTGAAGCATTTACCTGAAGGCTACCTGAGGTATTGCTTGAAATAATAGTCGTCAGTGCTACGTATGCCGACCAATTCACACCATCTGTCGATGTAGACTGTTGTATGACATACTGCTTAATCGCACTGGTTCCAGGTACCGTCCCACTCCATGAAAGATTTATTGTATTAGCTTCATATATAGGAGGGTTTGCGGCAAAAATAGTCGGTGGTATGGGCAGTATGTTTTTACGAACAGTATTGCTGGAAATAGTCCAGTCTGAGTAATAATCCTCACCAGCCGTACCACGAGTTCTTATTCGAAACCGACGATAATGGCCACGTGTAGCAGGTGGACTGACATTTAAAATACTGCTTGTTGCAGAAGTATTGACTATAGCCAATGCCAGCCAGGCACCCCAATTGATGTTATCATGTGAATCACTGTACTGTATTTCATAGGAAGTGATAGGGTTACCTGCACCGCCAGATGCTCCGCTCCAAGAAAGAGTGACATTTCCTTCAGATAATGTTGCACTTACCGTGCAAAGGGTCGGTGCTGCACAAGCTGTGACATTACAATAGATACTATTGCTGACTTTTTCTATTGAATAAACATCCAATGTATCAATTGTCCAAATACCAAATTGAGTATATGTTCCTGGAGTCCTTGAAACTATTGGGTTATAGCTCCCTCCGCTTGCCGCCAGTGTCAACGTGGTCAACACATTCCACGCACTCCAAGTACTATTATCCGTAGATGTGCGACTGGCAATTTGATATCCCTTAATTGGACTGGTACCGTTAGATGCTCCGCTCCAATTAAGCGTGATAGTCTCATCGCTATATGCTGCCGGGGAGGCAACAGCAGTCGTCGCTGGCTTTGGCACCGTATTTCTGCGGATGCTGTTTGTGGATACTTTCCAGCTAGAGTAATAACTAGCACCTGCTGTACCACGGGTTCGTACCTGAAATCTACGATAATTACCTCGGGTAGGAGGCGGTGCAACGGATACACTACCACTTGTCGCTGTGGTGGTCACCGTTGTCAGAGCAGTCCATGCTCCCCATGTGACATTATCGGCGGAATCACTATATTGAATCTCATAACTGGAAATCGTATTATTGATGCCTCCAGAAGCACCGCTCCAAGAAAGAGTCACATTCCCTTCCGCAAGTGTTGGAGAAACAGTACAAGATGTTGGGGCTCCACAAGCTGTAGTAAGCAATGGAGCACTTAGTACCGTATAGCTTGAATTGGTAATTACACCAGAGGATAATGGCAATCGTCCATCAGATACCACTTTGAATGTGACTGGCTGGGTTGCATTACCTGTAGTAGAAGCGCAGGTTACCGAAACATATCTGAGCCTTGGTGTGGTCCCTTCCCAGTTATCTCCATCCGCCGCTTTAATACGTACCTGTGAAGAAGATCCATTTACAGTCATAGTGCAAAGCAATGCATAACCACTACGGATAAAGGAACCTGATGAACCTAACGCAGCGGATATGGTGAAGTTGTATGTCATCTGACTATTATTAGGTCGGCTTTTGGTATAAGTAATTGTGTAATGGACGGTCGGGCTAGAACCCGCCTGCAGAGTGATGCCATTAATATCCGCCACTTACATTCACCTCCTCCTATTCATAAACAGCCGAAACTAGCGAGTTTACCAGCCCACAAAGGCTAGTATTCAATCGGGTATCTATAATGTTATTTGCTGAAATCGATGTGGCAGCCGAAGGTACTAAAACATCAGCGATGCCAAGTTCATAGACATCGCTTGTTCTTGTCAACTCTGGAGCTATGGGTGTTGCTGCGGGAGTACCCGTGACAATGGCAAGCTGAATGCTCCTCGTAATTTGACTTAAGCGAACCACAACCCGGTCTATGCGAGGATTGCTTCCGTCTGCTGTAGAAAGTGGTTTGTTTAAAACATCCGTATTTTCATATCGATAACCATTAATCCACGCACTGCCCGCTGCTATGCTCACTACCAACCCAATCCCTGGAGACACCAGAAGGTTTGTTGGTGTAGAATAAAATACACCATTCGAGACAAGGCTTCCAAAATATGCAGCGAAATCTGTTGCGTCATAGATTCTATCTCCATCAGATGAGTTGAAAAATCCACTTTTCTCCATAAACTATTCCCTCCTTACTAAACGGTTTTTGTGTACTCTATAACTACATAGCCTGTATATGCAGTTCTATCATTGCCTGGTTCGACTACAATGTCGGTCATATTCACGAAGAGTCCGATTTGAGATGCAAAGTTGTTGTAACGAGCAAGGGGCAGTGGCAAGAAAACACTCCCATTCGTGACAAAACCGGTTAAACTGACAACAGTGCTGAGGTTTGCTATACCATGAGGTACATGTTTTGGTGTTGTATCCGTAAGCGAACCGAGATTTATCTCTTTACGATAAATCGTCTTGCCATCTATCCATAGCCGCCCTGTGTTTTGTTCTGTAGTTGAGTAGTCGCTAAAGGAAGAAGCCAGTTTAGCGGCTGTAATTGTACGGTCTGTAATTTTCAAGCCAGTGACTGCTCCATTGGCAATCCTTGCAGTAGTTACAGGTTCGTTATTGATATTAAGCCAGTTTGCTTGACCAGAAGGGTTGTTAAATACGAAAACAGAAATCACATAAAATGTCATGGTATTACGAGAAATAAAGAAACCCATTGCCCGCTGATAGCCATTCCCCGTGTTATCCCCGTTATGCTTTACCAAAAAGACATGACCGTCATCACTTGGCTGGTCACTAAACTTATTGCCACTCCATGAGGTGAAATAAAAGGCATCCCCAGAGTTCATATGGTACAACGCATATTGTCCAATGGATATAGTACCTCCGCCCACATTGATTTCGAGTGCTGGTAGTTTACCATACAGATTATTGATAGTAGATGCTACGCTGTCTCCTTGAATCTCTGAATCTACCTCAGTCAAGTCACCTAAGGTTTCCTCCACAATTCCCAACGTTTCCTCCACGGTCCCTATAGCCTGTGCAATTTCGGATATGCCCGTTGGAGCAAATATCGCTGTTTTAACCTCGCTTAAGTCAGAGCGGATTTTTTGTGCTATCGTTAACTCCGCTTTTCCAAACACTACACTGATGCTCTGGCCGTCTGCGTCATAGGTTTCCTCGACTTCGGTGATACGTGTCGTCATGGATACACCCCATGCTTTGGAAATAACTTTGACGGTCTGCCCAAGATCGAAGTCTATCTTATATGTTAAATTGCCGTGTGGATTGATAGATGTATCAAATGAATATCGTATGGCCTGCTCACTAAGCTTACTTTGACCTCGAAAGATTAGTGTATCAATGTAATCCGAACCAAAGTCTTCCGCCCGCAAATCCTTAGCATCCACAAAAATTTCATGTCTTGTCTCACCTGAGCCACCTGTAATCGAAATAAAGGTTCGCTCTGTGCCTTCTCCTTCACCAGCAACAAGGGCAGTGTTGGCATAATCTCCTGCACTTATCGTATAAATCTGTTCAGTAAGATTTTCATATTCCTTAGAAAATACTGCTTGTGATTCCTTTCCTCTATACAACGATATGGTAAATCCCCCTGTCGCAGGAGAGAACACGGTCTTAATGCCAATATCTGAAGCAACACATAGTCCTGTCACCGCATCCATCAAATTTCTATACGATATTTGTGTGCTGATGGGAACATTTAAGTTTGGAGCAGAAAAGGTTATGTTTGAAATCTTCCTTGCTGTATCAGAAGGATTGATAAGATTATTATTTATCAACTGCTCCACACAGACAGATATGTCACCAGACAGTTTCTCCGTTTGCCAAACAATGCGGCGGGAGAGGAAGGAAGTTGCAAAACGACCACTTGCAGTAATAATTTCATGCTCGGTTTGAGAAAGTTCCAGATGCTCAATGATCCCGGCTTCCTCATCATCATTTTTCCAGATGATATTCCCTTCCTTTAAGAGTTCTGTATTCTCTGGAGTTGCTATCGCCTTTAACTCAAATGAGCCACACTGGGAATAGCGTCTCGTCCAGCGTAAGTACTCAAAGGATTCAACAATGCCTGCAAGCTCCCGGTTTGAATTGTAGATATACAGTTCCATTTTCACACCCCCAGAAACTGCGGACGAAAGTAAATACTAACCTCTAACAATTCCATATTGACAGAAGCATCGTATCTCAGTGTATTAAGGCCTGCCGCCAGTTGAAAGAACACCGAATTGGTATCCAACAGTGAAAAAGCATTTGTAACCGTTGAACCATCAACTTGGATCACACGCTTACCAGCGAAATGGGTATATACACGAAGTTCATCCCCAGCGCTCATTGTAGTGAGAAGTCGGATATATTCTCCCGTGTCTATGTTTAATAGTTCAGGGTTCGACACAGTACCTAAGGCCCTAAACACTATCTCGCATCCACAAGATACATCCCCTATATTTTCCACCGTAATGATTTGGCTAGGTTGACGCATTCCGAACTCCATCCCAGTCATTGGAATTTCCAATTCAAACTCAAATAGCGGTATCCATGATGCCAGTTCCTCTCGCACCTCATTTAATGTCTCAAAGAAAGGGGATGGGCAGAGCAGACTGACAAAGAAGTTTGGTATTCGTTGCCGATTAGAAACACTAAAACCTGCTTCCTCTACCACACAGGAAATCTGTCTCTCACGGTATTGAAGGGTTCCTAGTAGCTTTGGGCTGAATATTTGAAGGAAGTGTTGTCTCCTTTTATAAGCTTCATCGGGAGTATCAGCAACAACCGTACCTTCAATCGTTATGTTTCGCATATCTAGTGTGGAGGAAATATAAAAAGCGCCATCTTGGTCTGGCGCCTTGAAAGTGTTAACAGTTTGACGGATGTTGCCAGTACCATCTATCTTCGTAAGAAAGTACGGTCGGCTTTGCTTTAGCGTAATACTCTCTCCATCTCTATTGGTATATGTTAGTTCCATTGCCGTACCTCCTTTACAATTCAAGTGCCAGTTTACGGGATAGGTTCTTAAACTCCCGTGCTAGTTCTTTTTCTGATAGAGCCTTAGGTGTCACTACAGAAATGTTTTGAGTGATACTTGCACCAGTGGCATTGCCTTGCCCAGATACACCTCTGTAATTAAAGTCAAAGCTGGTTGGCACTGCATTTTGCATATCCCTTGAAACTGCTGTCATTGCATCCTCAAAACCTACACCGATACCTTCACCCATGTTGCGGCCAATTCCAGCAAATAGGGTTGAAGGAGAGCGGATACCGAAGAAGTCTTTAATCCTTGAAACAACATTTCCGAAAAATCCAGATATTTTACTCCATAGCCATGCCCCTGCGTCTGAAATACCTTGCCATAGACCTTTAATCAGATTGCCACCCACTTGAGCCATTTGACCGATATAGCCAGTAAAGGCTTTGATCAGTCCAGAGATAATCTGCGGTACTGCTTTAACAATCTCCACGATTATCCTTGGTAGGTTTGCAATCAATGCCACAAACAGTTGTACACCCGCGCTAAGATAATCTTATCGATGTTACCAATAACGGCATTGACCAGCGAGCTAACAATCTTGGGAATAGCACCTACAACAGTAGTAATAATCTGCGGCAATGCCTGAATGAGTGAAACTAGAAGCCGGATACCTGCATCAATAATCAAAGGAATCGAGCCAATAACAGCATTGATGATACTGTCGATAATTTGCGGAATTGCTTCCACAACTGCTGTAATAATGGTAGGCAAAGCTGTAACCAGTGAGGACAATAATTGAATACCCGCTTCAATAATCTGCGGAATAGATTTAATGATAAAATCCACTATTGCTTTGATGATGACAGGCAATGCAGAAGTAAGCTGGGGTATGGCATCTACCAATCCCTGTGCTAATCCTAAAATCAACTGCAAAGCGGCATCCAAAATGAGTGGTAGGTTATCCATCAATCCTTGGACAATCTGCATAACTGCAGAAACTGCCGCAGGGATGAGTTGTGGTAACGCTATGCCGATTCCCTCCACAAGTGCTGTTACTAATTCAATTGCTGCATTTATTAGCAGTGGAAGGTTATCAATTAATGCACCGACAATCGTCATTAGAGCACTTACTGCAGCTGGGATAAGTTCCGGTAAAAGATTTAACATTGTTTCCAGTACTTGCGTGAATATATTTGTAACTAATTCAAGAAGCATTGGTAGCAATTCTGCAACCGCCGCTAATATTGCGCCTGTCGCTGTTGGCAAGGCGGCTACGATATTTTCTAAAACCGGTACAATATTAGTGACAACCGCCTCGAAAGCATCAACAAGATTCTCAGTCAGATTCGTCATATCAGCATTGGCATTACCGAGTCCAGCTGTAAATGAACCAAGTGCGGCCTGTAGTAACCCAATAGAACCAGAGATTGTCTCGGATGATTCTTTTGCAAAGTTACCTGCATACTGCTCTGTGTTCTCAAAGAACATTTGCATTGCGACTTCGGCTTTTTCCGCTTGTGTTGCAGTATTCCAAGTGAAATCCAGACCCTTTGCGAGAGCATAGGCTTCGATGTTTGTAGCGTTCATCGCAACACCTAAGTTATCCATCATATCAAAGTTACCCTTTGCCGCCCCAGTGACTGCCTCCAATGCCGAGGACATATCAATACCCATAACAGATGCCATGTCTGCCGCACGTTGCATAGCCTTTTCAGTTAGCTCAAGACTTCTCTGTTGCTGTATACCAGAACCTTGGAATAACGCGCCCATTTTGTTGGCAGTTGCAAGGTACTCACTTTGGGAAACACCTAGATTTTTATAGGCTTCCTCACCAGTTTTCTGAATCGATGCAGCATATGCTCCAAAAACCGCCTCCGATCCACCTAGGTTTTGTTCTAATTCTCCAAACTGAGTAACTACCTCTTTACCTAACTTAATAGCCGCGGCTCCAGCGGCAACGGCAACCGCACCCATCGCCACACCAATTCCCTTGAGTACACCGCCAAGCTTTTCAAACCTGCCACCAGCATCCTCTGCACTTTTACCGGAATCCTCTAACTCTTCACCGAGATTATCCGCTTCAATTGTAGACTCCTCAAGTTCACGTTCCATAAGGTTCAGTTCTGCCTGAGCCCTATTTAATTGTATCTGCCAGTTTTGGGTACGACGGTCATTTTCACCGAAAGAGGAGGAGGCATTATCAAGGGCAGCCTTAAGGGTAGAAATCTTTTCTTTCTGTGCGTCAATTTCTTTATTTAAAACGGCATTTCGAGCCGTGATCGATTGAATGGATTTATCGTTTTTATCAAATTGACTGGTTACAAGGGCCATTTCACTACCTAGTACCTTAAATGATTGATTGATTTCGGAGAGTGCCTTCTTAAATTCTCGCTCACCCTCGACACCTATTTTTAATCCAAAATTATCCGCCATACCTTCACCTCCTCCTATATGCCTAGTGGGATAATATCGTCAATGGTCTGAGTTTTCTTTGGCTTTTCAATGCCATGCCACTGCTTATGGCAAGCCCATAAATCAAAAAACAGTCCAATTGGCAGAAGCCAGAATTCCTCTGCCTCCATGCCCATCTGGACTGTTCCATAATAAAGAAGCCGGGTAAAGACCTCAGCGTCCGTTACCCGACTTCCACGTTTTTTGGAGTTTCCTCCTCACTTTCTACATTTCTCTTTGTACCTTTGAACATTGCCTCGGTAATTGCAGTTTTATATGCCGCTAAGTCAAGCGGTGAAGTAAGAAGCTCCACTTCTTCCTCTGTAAGCAATTCTTCTGGTGCGTTCTTATTCTTAAGATTACGAATCAAAATGGACTGGTTTGCAAGCAGCGTGATTAGCCAAACAATCTCGTCCAGTGCCATCTCGAAGTTTTCTGATTTCATCAGTTTTTCTCCAAGGTTTTCAAGACCACCGTAACGACCGGCAATGGCCTTTGTTGCACGTGTAGTTAAAACCAGTTCATACTCTTTGTCACCTATGTTGATTGAGGCACTTCTATCATTATCCATGATTTCCCCTCCTATGGTTCAGGTGTATATACAGGTTCATAGACTTCAGTGAACCAGCCTGTTATGGTGGTCGATGAAACACCAGGATCACCTTCTGTAACTTCCGCTTTCCATGGGTGCTTGCCCAATCCATCCAGCTTATTCCTACGCATAACGGTTCCTTCGATGGTGGGTGTAGAAAAGGTAATGGAATCAGCCTTTGTCTGTAAGTTGGTAGCTGGTAGTCCAAACTTAACGCGATACAGCCAAAAATAGCGGTATGTTCCATTAGCCCTTTGTGCACGAAACCCTACTGCAACTGGTGTACCCACATTTTCACTGGCTGAGATTAATACTCCGTTGTCATCTGTAGAAGCACCAGTTAAATCCGCTGCAACTGTCGGACCAATGTCGTCAACACCGAGAGTGAGAGTACCACTGTTAAAGTCTTTCACAACCTCAGCCGCACCATCGTCAGCATACAGAATTGCTTCCACCAGTTCTACCGAGAGTTCAGCAGTGATGGCTTTTGCAAGTACGGAAGGTTGGGCATAAGTTTCCTCACCGTTAGCGTCCTCGGTTATTTTTGAATAGTACAGTCTATCAAGACCAATCGTTGCCATGTGTTAATCCTCCAATCTATAGTTTTTCGCCACATCGATGGCGTAATGATGATATCCAGTATCATCCTCGTGACCGATATATCTTCGTTCGGTCAAAGTAAAATCTGCATTTATTAAAGCAGTTGTGAGCTGTCTTTTCCGCTCTAGGTAGTTATTTTTTGAGAACAGTGATATCCTCGCTTCCTGCACATCAAAGCCTGGACGGTTATCCGCATGAACTTCAAAAATATCCGAAAGAGGGAGAATCACGACATACTCATCTGGTGCCAAACCCGAAAAAACCCCAGTTTCCACGGGGAGCGGTATAGTGGAAACAAGGGTATTCAATTCCTCTAAAATATTCATATCTTCTCAATCTCCTCCTCCAGCTTGGCGACCATTGCGTTGATGCAAGGTTTCCTAGATGAATTCCTCGCAGGCTTTAGGAAGGGTTTTGCAGGCTGACCATGTTTGCCATATTCAATGATGCTGGCAAGTTTAGCATTGCTCTCACCATCAGATCGCGGCTCAGCAAAGCCAACTTTTACATTGAAGTTACCATTTCTATCCTGCTTTGCACTCGAGAGTCCTAATGAAGATAGCAACTCGCCAGTGCTTTTGGATGGATAATTCGTGCCATTGCCTACCACCTTACTTAGATTTCCCTTGACTTTATCCAGCACCACTTCACCGCCAACTTCCAAAACCTTAGGAAGAATCACATCGGTCTGGTCAGCTAATCGGGATACCTTTAAAAGGAATTCTTCTGGCATCTTTATATTCACTTTTGCCATATCCATCACCTCACAGTTGGTTCTAGCTTTTCGGCTAAAACCTCGACATACATACCTCGATTTCTTACATCCTCAACACTTAAAATTTGATATCTGCCATCATCGCAGACGATAACCATTTCATTGGTCACCTTAAGTCCGAAGATTTTTCTAAACCTGAATAGGGAAGTTGCAGATGAAAATGATGCCATATTCGTCCATCGCTCACTGCCATGCCGATCTTCCTTGTAAGCAAGTACACTTGCGAGTATGTTGTCATCTTTTGTGGCGAAGCCTTCCTTATCCTTTGTGGGTATCGTGCAAATGATATCGATAAAGGTGTTCATCTTCCCAAAGCTCACACTAAACACCCCACTCTCGATCAAGTCGTAAAAGCAAGTTCACTGTATTCCATACTTGTTGTCCCGCCTGTACGCTATCAGCAAAGAAACCTGCCGTCGAGCCATCTCTACTTTCATAGAAATGACTCGACAACATGATCACTGCTTGTTCTGTTGTTGGAGGCATAGCATGTGTTTCATAATGGTTTTCAGGAACGTGCTGATAGCTCTGTGCATAGGAGACTGCAGCAGTGATAAATCCAATAAGGAGGGCATCATCCTGATCATGTGCTAAAATTAAGTTCGCTTTAACTTTAGGCAAGAGATTATCTGCCACTGCCATACCACCAACCTCCTTTACATTCCACCTTAGTCAGCCTCCATAAGCCCAGCTGCTTTTAGTTTGGCAAGCAGGGCATTAAAGTCCGTAACTAGACCAGCAACATCGGTGGCGGTGCTGTCTGCCTGGTTTTCAGCAACAGGAAGCCCCATAACCGAGGCCCCTTCTTTAATTTCTAAAACACCTCCGATGACAGTTTTTTCTCCGCCTTGTTCGGTATAATTCTTCGTGTTATAACTCATAAAGCACCTCCGTTAGGCTTTCTGTTGGAGTACCTTAACGGCCTCCGGTAAGATAAGCTTTCCATCAACTCGTTGAGTCGCAATAAATCCTACTTGACCTGTGACAGCAAAGAGTTCATTTAATCGTTTGAATACTCGTCCTTGACGGTCTGCCACCCAGTAATAACTAAAATCACCGAATACCACAGTCTTTGCACCTGCTTCAATAGTAGGTACATAGGATGAGGTGTACAGCGGACGGTTAAGAATAGTATCAGGTGTTCCCGCTTGGATGGAAGGTTGCCATAGGTACTGGCCATTACCGTCTTTTAATTTACGGATAGCTTTTATAGTGGCATCGTTCATTACGAATACTGCCTTATTACGATAAGGTGCTTTCAAACTGTAGAATAAATCTAAAACCTCATCCAAAGTGATGGCAGTGGCACTTGCTGCAGTAACACCAACTTGGCCGCCTCCTGTCGCATTAAGAATGCCTGTTGGCTTACCTGTTCCGTCACCTGCAAAGAAGGCTTCCTCCTCCTTGTTACCAATACGACGTGCGAATTCTCTCGTGATGTAGCTTTCGAGATTAAACACGGAATCATTTAGCAGTTCCTCAGAGACTTTAATCATCGTTGCTAGTTTATAAGCACCAATCGATACTTGACCGAAGCTGTCATCACTTTCTGGAATGGCTCCTTCTTCATCGATCCAGCTTGCAGTGCCTTTGCTTGCAACAACAGGAATCTTGCGGTCGCCAGAAGATGTTGTGATGACATTGGCTAACCTACGGAAAATATTTTCTTCCTCTAGGGCTTCTACTAGATTACGCTCAAACTCATCTGGTACAAGGAATCCACCTTCTGAATCAGTGCCAATCTTTAGAGCGTTCCTTACTTCATAGCTGACATTGTCACGCATTGCATTCCAGAAAGCTTTTTTATATTCAGCACTTGCGCGTCCGGTCTTTTCCTCTCCAGTTCTAGTAGGTTCGTTCGTAATTGGGTTACTGGTTGCTTTTGACAGTTCTAAGTCGATAGATGCTTGGCGTTCCAAACGTTCGATTTCCTTACCAAGTGCCACCACATCGGCTTCCATTTTTTCATAGGTTGTCGTGTCCTCGGCGGATAACAGTCCATCACCGCCACGTTTTGAATCAAGGAATGCCTTTGCTGCATCCCATGCTTTAGCGCGTTTCTCACGCAATTCAAGAATTTTACTCATCGTTATTTCCTCCTTTAAGTTAGTGCAAAATTAAAGAAAGCCGCTTATCCAGCGACTCAATGGGTGTACCTGTTTTCTGTTTTGGTTGTTTTGGCAGTTTGCTGATAAGCGAGTTAGTAACCGCCATCCTGCTAAAGATAAGACTATCCGTCAAATCCGGTGTTTCACTTTCCATGAACATGATCTTGTCTGCAAAACCAAGTTCAATGGCTTTATTTGCATTCATCCATGATTCTGCGTCCATAAGATGGGAGAGCTTTGTTCGGGAAAGACCTGTCTTTAACTCATAGGCATTAATAATGCTTTCCTTAACCTCATCTAATAGAGCCTTTGCTCGCAGCATTTCCTCACTGTCACCGATTGCAATAGTTGAAGGGTTATGAATCATAAGCATGGAAACCGGGGACATATACACATCTCCACCAGCCATTGCAATAACGGATGCCGCACTTGCCGCAAGCCCATCAATCTTTACAGTGACTTTTCCGGTATACTCCATCAGCATGTTATAAATCTGAGCTGCCGCGAACACATCACCGCCAGGGGAATTAATCCACACCGTAATGTCGCCGGTGCCTGCCAGCAATTCATCTTTAAAAATCTTAGGTGTGACCTCATCTCCCCACCAGGTTTCTTCGGATATCACTCCATTTAAATTGAGGGTACGTTCTTCATCAGAATCTCGCACCCAGTTCCAGAACTTCCTCATTTACTGACCTCCTTCGGTTTTGGCAAACGCGCCTGCGTCAGCCAGTTTTGTCATATTTCCGTTAACCAGATATAAATCGCCACCTTCCTCAGCCGGTATTCGGTTCATATCCTCCAGTTCACGGATATCGTTGGCTGACATCCAGCCGTTTTGTCGACCTGTAGCGTAGCCATTCATACGACTTTGGTAATCACCACGAAGCAGACCGTCCAAATTGAACTTGATAAACAGTGAAGTTTTCTCAGAAGGCAAAATAAGCGATTGCTGGAGACTTTGTTCCCATCGCACCACCCACGGATCGAGTGTGTATTTTACAAACTCCAAAGACTGCTGCTCAATATTGGAGAAACTAGACTTCTCAAGATCACCCACCATATGAGGCGGTACTCGGAAAATCCTCGCAATCTCATTAATTTGAAATTTCCTTGTTTCAAGAAATTGCGCCTGTTCCGGCGGGATACCAATGGCTTGAAACTTCATGCCTTCTTCCAACACAGCAATTTTGTGAGCGTTGCCTGTGCCTTGGTAGGCACTATTCCAACTATCTTTGACCCTCTGTATATCTTTGATTACTCCTGGGTGTTCCAGAACACCTCCGGGATTAGCACCATTGGCAAAGAATGCCGCACCGTACTCTTCAGTAGCAAGTGACATACCGATTGCATTTTTCGCCATGGCGATAGGGCTATAACCAATGAGTCCGTCAAAACCTAAGCCAGGAATGTGAAGGACTTCATCTTTACGGAGTGTGACATAGCCACCTTTTGGATTAAGACCACTTTCGTCCGTATCACGGTAATAGGTATAGACAAGCTCTCCGTTTGTTGCTCGGCTAACTTCCATCTTGTTGGGGAGTAGGGGATAAAGTGCAACTGCCTGCCCACGACCGTTTCTGACCACCTGTGCATAGGCATTTCCCCAAAGCAAAAGATGACTCATCAGTGTTTCTCGAAACACGAATGAAGTCATCTCTGGATTTGGTTCATCATGAAGAAGGTAATACAGCGGGTGGAAAGGAATCTTTTCTTTACCTCCATCAGAACGATATCTATATACATGAAGTGGCAGTCCTGCAATCGCTTCAGCTAGTATCCTTACGCAGGCATACACTGCTGTTGCCTGCATTGCAGTACGCTCGTTCACTGTTTTGCCAGATGACGTACCACCAAACAGGAAGGAAAATGCACTACCTACACGGTTTTGCGGTTTGTCCCTTGACCGAAACAGTCCTTTTATTAGATTCATAGGCTTCACCTCCGAATAAAAAACTAACAATATTGTGTCAACCATTAAGGTTTAAAAGATAATCAAACCTCTATCGTCATATACCGAATCTCCACTATTACCTGAGCCACGACGGATTGCACGGTCGAGCGCCATAATAGTCGCAACTGCGCCATCTATCTTTTCTGTGCTTTTTTCCTTATCCGGTTTCACGTTGCCTGCCGGATCAGTTTTTATAAAAATGTTGTCCATCATCCATCGAAGCACTGGATGCCCACCGTGCGCTATTCTTTCTTCTAATGTCAATTTCATCAGTTCTTTGGTTGGTGGTGACATATCTTTAAAGCCTTGACCGAATGGAACGACAGTAAAGCCTGCTCCTTCAAGGTTCTGAACCATTTGAACAGCACCCCATCGGTCAAAAGCAATCTCTCGAATGTTATACTTTTCTCCAAGTTCTTCAATAAACCGCTCAATGTAGCCGTAATGCACTACATTGCCTTCAGTGGTTAGAATATATCCCTGTTTCTCCCAAAGATCGTATTGTACATGGTCTCTTCGAACTCGGAGGTCAATGTTGTCTTCTGGCATCCAAAAATACGGAAGAACAATGTATTTATCTGTTTCATCCTCCGGTGGGAAAACTAGTACAAAGGCTGTAATATCTGTTGTAGAAGATAAGTCAAGACCTCCATAACACACCCGTCCTTCGAGACTTTCTGGTATAACTGGAAATGCACAGGCATCCCACTTTGCCATTGGCATCCATCGGACAGATTGTTTAACCCACTGATTTAAGCGCAATTGCCGGAAGCTGTTCTCCTCAGCTGGGTTCTGCTTTGCACTTTCACAAGCAGCTCTTACCTTGTCAATCCCCACTGTAATTCCCAAGCTTGGATTTGCCTTTTTCCACACTTTTGGGTCTGTCCAATCATCCTCTTCTTTGGCTCCGTAGATTACGGGATAAAAAGTGGGGTCGTATTTTCTTCCCTCAATAATATCAACCGCTTTCTGGTGTGTTTCGTAGCAGATACTCTGGGTATCCGTTCCCGCAGTGGTGATAAGAAAATAGAGTGGTTGGGTTCTCGCATCCCCAGATCCTTTCGTCATAACGTCAAATAATTTCCGGTTTGGCTGAGTATGAAGTTCATCAAAAACAACACCATGTATATTGAAGCCGTGTTTAGAGTAGGCTTCAGCCGACAATACCTGATAGAAGCTGTTGGTTGGCAGGTACACCAATCGTTTAGTCGAAGCCAGCAACTTTACACGTTTATTTAGTGCCGGACACATCCGTACCATATCGGCTGCTACTTCAAATACAATTGATGCCTGCTGGCGGTCGGCGGCACAACCGTACACCTCCGCCCGTTCCTCCCCATCACCGCAAGTGAGGAGAAGTGCAATTGCTGCGGCAAGCTCGCTTTTTCCCATCTTTTTAGGTATTTCTACATAAGCAGTATTAAACTGCCGATATCCATCTGGCTTTAAAATTCCGAATAAATCACGGATTATTTGCTCCTGCCAATCGATAAGTTCAAAAGGCTTACCTGCCCATAAACCTTTCGTATGGGAGAGTGCTTCGATAAAAGCTACAGCGTAATCAGCAGCATCCTTATCGTAATATGACCCATCAGCTATAAAGGCGGTCGGCTTATATTTCTTCAGTTTCCGCATAAACACCGCCCCTTTTATGAAAAAGGACAAAAGAAAAGAGCCTCAATCCTATAGATGAAGCCCTTCTCCTTATCCTAGTTAAATTTTATTTACTTCTTTTCATCCACTTCCCCCGTCAGTATGAAATGAGCATATTCCGTTTTATGGTCTATTAAATAGACTACCAATTCATAAAACCCTCGTTCATTTGCTTCATACTGAACTCGGTTTGCATCAAACATATTTGTGACTCCACTTTCTCGGATGGAAAGGATTTGTTCTTTGATTATCTCATTCATTTATTACCTCCTCCGATTCATGTTTACTCTTCGATTCTCTTGCATAAATCCTCACCAAAGGCCACTCCAAGGGAACCACCAGAATCCCAACTGACGTGAATCGTTCCTATGTCATCAACACTAGTGACCGTACCTTTCGCTCCAGGCTGAAGTTTGGTATAGGGGTCGTTCATTTTAAGTAGCATGACACGTGTCCCTGGAGTGTAATAGCCTCTAAGTTGCTTTAACATTTCTGGGTGAATGATATTCATTGTTCACTCACCTCCTGCTTTGCCGTTCCGCTTTTGAAAGCGGAGCTACCTGACAGCTTGGAGAGAAGAATCTTTCGTTCCATCTTATATTCTGGGCCGATAAAACCAAGCCTTAGCAGGAAGCAACGGAAAGCATACTTTTCATTTTCTACTGATTTCTCGGTGGTGTTGACACGGGTCTGTTTTTTCGCCATTTCGCAAAGTGCCGTGACAAAATGGGTGTATGCCTTAACCTCTTCTGAGGAGCACTCACCTTGAAACCAAGGGAAGGCGACATATTCCTCATCTTCAATGATGGGAATGGAGTCCGTATCAAGTGCTTTCTTTATAAGAGTAGCTTTACTTTCTACTAATCCTTTTAGGTTCTCGATTGCTGTGTCGGTAAAATCCGCCCTTGGCATTTGAATTATCAGATTGATAGATTCTTCAGTTTCATTGGTTTCTACTTTCGGAGATGGTGTGTCAAATTCTTCTGAAATTGCTTTGAAGTCGTGAAGTCCCAATAGATCATCGACCAGTTCCTTATTATCTGGTCCGCTAAGTACCCCGTTTTTGTTAACATTGTAGTCTGCCACCTCATATGCAAATGTAGGTGCCCCGAGATATTTTACAGGGGCATTTAGTTCTTGGCTGATTGCGTTAACCAGTGCTTTTCTTTTTGGTCCTGTAACATTATAGTTAATCTGCATTTTCATACCGCCTTTCTACTTTCGGTACGTACATATATCACTCTAAAAGCTGTTAATATCAAGTCATTTAGAGCATCTTTCTGTAGAAAATACTGTTCCATTAATCGGCGGTATTTTGTGTAGATAACACAATGCCAGTCAGCACAAAACAAACGCATGGAAGTGCTACACCATTACCCCACATTTTGTATTCAGCTGAATCGGAATGAGGATTGTTAAGCCATTTTATAATCTGATTTCTTGTTTTTGGCTTTTTGCTTTTACCTATAATTTTGCGGTGAGTTTCCCAAACCTCCGTCCAGAATGAAATTTCATCTTCTATAGGATTTTCCGTACCAAGGTCAACACACCAATCATCGGGGAAGCCTTGCAATCTTGCACATTCCGTTGGTGTAAGCCTTCGAACAATATAGTCCGGTTCAACCAAGCCATTTTGATAACCTGGATTGGTGCCATTGATAATCGTATTTGATGTACCATCCTGTCTGTAGCATTGACTTTCAGCTTTCATCTGAGGATAAAACGAAGCTGGTTGCGCCACTGCTCCAGGACCTTTAGCTGTGAGCGTAGGTTGCTGTTCTTCATCTATAGTCGGTTTATATAGAGCGTTCTTTCCTTGATTAAAAGCCGCCCGATCAATACCGTAAGAAGGCTGAGTCACAACAGGAGCATCCTTATAATCTCTCGACAATAACGTTGGTGCTTTATCTTCTTCAACCTGTGCATAGGCTCCGGTAGTCATGGCATAGGCAACAGCATGGCGATCAGCGGTATTAAGCGTAAAAGAGACCTCTTCATCTATACCGCTTCCTTTGGGACCATTTTTATCCTCTCTTCCAATCATCGAGCCTTGCAGAGCAACTACTGCAATACCACCTTGATTACACCCCGGATTTCCTCCATTGGCATCAATAGTTCGAGAAGTATCCGCTTCATATATACCGCTATGTGGATTGCTTGACTGCATGGAATTGCTTTTATCAGAACATATGCCATATGCGGTAGGCACAAAAACGGTTTGATCATTATTGCATCCAAGAGTTGCAGACTTATCATCTTGTATCAATGCACCCTTACCACCGCCTTCACAGCCAGAGCGGATTTTTAACGTTTTAGGAGTGTTCATAATAAGGGGTACATTCCCGCCACCAGTTCCCATCCGAGAGGTTAGCGTCTGTACTTTATTATCCTCCGAGAGTTTCACACGGCTATCGGTTGGATGGTTTTCTATTACAACAGCTGTTTGATTATCTCCCATGTTTGCACGAAGTGATCCACTTAAGTTTTCGTCAGTATGTCCCCCAATGCGAGAAGCCGCACCAGGTTCAAAGGACATGACTGTACCCGGGACAACGCCTGCTCTAAGTGTAGGGGAGCGTTCTTCCTCATATCCTACACTTCTGCTCTTGGCACTGTGTTCAGTACAAAATCCGCTTGACTGCATTACGCAAGGCTGGTGTCCATGTTCCTCTGCTCGAAGTGTTGCAGTAATATCCTTCGAAACAGACATCACTCTTCCGCCTTGGTCATTTAGGCAAGTTATGCTATCGCCTGTTTTTCCAGTGCATTTTTTAGCATTGTCGGCAGTTCTTTGCCACGGGCTGCCGCTCGGCGTAAAATTCCTTGGCATGCCTTCGGACTCAAATAGTATTTCTCCGGCACATCTGTCTGCAAAATCTGCGACAAGGTAGATTCTACGACGACGTTGGGGGACTCCGAAATATTGCGCATCGATAGTTCGGTAAGCCACACTCCATCCGTCTCCCATATAGATGTCTGCGTAAGGCCATCGTCTTTTTTCAGGAAAAGGCACCGAGGTGTTCGGTTCTTTGACACCGATGACCGTTTCGAGGACTGCCCTGAAGTCCTCTCCTTTATTTGACGAGAATGCGCCGGGGACATTTTCCCAGACTGCGTATCTTGGATATTGTCCATTGGTCTTACACCTCATTTCTTTAATAATTCGGATTGCTTCATAAAAAAGGACGGATTGCTCTCCGTCCAGACCGGCTCTTTTACCCGCCACACTCATATCCGTGCAGGGAGAGCCAAAGGTTATGATATCTACAGGCGGAAGCTCCGCACCATTTAATTTGTTTATATCTCCATAATGCTTCATCTGAGGGATGCGTTTAGTCGTAACCCGTATAGGAAACGGCTCAATTTCAGATGCCCATAACGGTTCGATGCCACAAAGCAAACTACCTAAAGGAAAACCACCACTGCCATCAAAGAGGGAACCAAGTGTCAATTTACTCATCCTCATTCACCTCCGGCAGGTCACAATATCTCATGTTTGACAGCGAAAACCACAGAAATGCCTTTGTAATGGGCGTTTCTGTGGTTTTTTTGGTCTTTAAAAGTGAGTACTATTTCTGCTTTTTAACTTGTTTCAAAATTTTTTTCATCTTTTGAATGGTCACTATTTCCGTATCTGTTCGGAAACCGAAAACATCATGAAGTTTGTCGGTTACATCTGTTCTGGTGTAGGTGGGGACATAACCTTCGTTTGTATATTCCAGCACCTTCATATCCCGTAACGTTTGAATGATTTCACAACAAGTAGCCGATTCGTCAATTTTCTTCTCGATCAGTCGGTAGCTCAATAACGAAAGAAAACATACTAGAAAATGTGCCTTGATTCGTTCATCTTTTTGGAGGAAAACGGGTCGTGTTCGCATTTCACTTTTCAGAATTTGAAAGGTCTCTTCAATTTCCCAACGTCTGCGATTGATTTTCACAATCTCCTCAGGCGTACTTTCTAAATTTGTACAAACCCCATAAAAGCCATCATATTTCGCTTCTTCATCAATCTTTGCAACATTGATGGTGTGACTGCTTTTTTCAGCAATTTCACCGTCCTTTGTGACATGGGTGGATTGGATAAAACGATCCGGGGTATTTGCGCGTTTCTTTTCGATCTGGGAAGGGTTGTTCACCTTCTTTTGGGCACGCTCAATTTGTTTTTCCCGAATGGCTGCTTGATAACGCTTATGTTTCGGTGAAAAGGTAACGATCAGTTTCTGTTCCAATCCATTTTCATTGATCCAGCGTTCCTTGTAATACACTTGTGTATCGGTTTCAAGTTTGAGATCATCCAGATCAATCCATCGCTTTTTCTTCTTGTCAGTGGTCACTTGCTTGGCATCAGCGACCTGCCATCCAGAAGAATCTAGCGCCCAATCCTTCAAATGCTTTTTTAATTTCTTAATCGATTGCGTGGTTACAAAAGCACGGTCACCCATCGAGTTGTACAGTCGGTTTTCATGCGAAGAAAGTCCAGCATCTGTACAGACTACAAATTTGGACAGCTCAAAATCTTTTAAGATTCGTTTCTCTAAAGGCTTTAATGTGGGTTGTTCGTTTTGATTCCCAGGATGAATAGAAAAAGCGAGGGGAAGCCCGCTGCCATCCATGAAGAGTCCCATTTGCACGATAGGGTTGGGTCGATTTTCTTTGGATAACCCATATTGTTTCAGGCCGATGGCTTCTTCGATCTCAAAGTAAAAATTTGTGCAGTCGTAGTAAAGGAGCTCTGTCTTTCGTTCAACGATAGCCATGCTGTTATTGTATACCGCCCGCTCAATGACATCGGATTCCTCGGCTAGGATATCTAATGCACGGTACATGTGCTGTTTTTCTGTCGCATGGGACTCCAATAGCTCATCTGCCCGTTCCAGCGTCCCTTTTTTTGATGTAGGATGAAGAATTCGCATATAAATTAATAGAGCCAGAATCTTGTTTAGATCGTATGTAAAATGGTGCTTGTCTGATATATTTTTACAAATGACATCCAATTTCAATTGATGATAAATGGATTTAATAAAAAGGTAGCCGACGTTAAAAGACCGTTTTTTCCCCTTAGGTATAGATCTGTTTGGGTCATGCTTGATAATGATTGTTTCCGATTTTTTCTTCGCATCCTCTGTTAATTTTTTTGCGTATGCCCGAGCCCATTCTTCCGGATCAACCCCTGGGTGTTTTTCGCGAATTTGTTGTTCGTTTCCTAAAGCCTCGATAACTTTGGTTGTTGATTTTCCATTGATATCTCTCACGTTTTCAATAACCGAATAGGAGACAGAATTCTTAGATACACTTTTTTTAATGCGCACAGAAATCCCCCAATGCCCATAATATACCCTTATTATACATTAGTACTAAATAGTACTCAATAATTATCATGAAAAATTGACAAAAAAATAAAGCCATTGCAGGCTTTGGGGGCATTTAATTATTATTTAGGTGTCAAACTCCCGAGTCAAAGACTGACGAATTTTATTATACATAGTTCCACATAATTTGTAAATAGTTATTTTAAACTTTTTTATAGATTATTGTTATTAACCCTCCATTTAGTAGTAAGTAATAATATCTATTATTAAATATTTTATTTCTATCAGCTTATTAGGTTATAATGGACAAAAAGATAATTATGGAGGGTTAACCATGTCAGGGTTATTAGAAGGAAAAAACATTGTTGTAATGGGCGTTGCAAACGAAAGAAGCATCGCTTGGGGAATTACCAAATCTTTACACCAAGCTGGTGCAAATCTAATATTTACGAATAGACAGGAACGTTCTTATAAAAAGTTAGTAAAACTGTTAGAGAAACACGAAATTGAGCCTAAATTAATTGTATCTTGTGATGTTGCCAGTGACGAGAGTATTAATGAGGCATTTGCCAAAATTAAAGATGAAATTGGTGTAATTCATGGATTAATTCATTCCGTAGCTTTTGCAAACCGTGAAGAACTACAGGGGGAATATGCTGACACTTCACGAGATGGATTTCTTCTTGCTCAAGAGATAAGTGCCTATTCATTAGTTGCAGTTACGAAAGCTGCTAAGGAAATAATGACAGAGGGCGGGAGTATTGTTACTCAAACCTATTTGGGAGCAGAAAGAGTCATTCCAAATTACAACGTCATGGGAGTTGCTAAAGCATCACTGGAAGCAAGTGTGCGTTACTTGGCAGAAGACGTTGGAAAATATGGTATTCGTGTAAATGCTATTTCTGCTGGGCCAATTCGTACTCTTTCTGCAAAAGGAGTATCTGGATTTAATGAAAAAACTCATCTTTTAGAAGAAAAAGCACCTTTACGCCGTGGGGTAGACCAAGATCAAGTAGGTGATGCAACATTATTCTTCGTTAGTGACCTATCTAGAGGAATAACAGGTGAAGTACTACACGTTGACTCTGGGTTCCATATCATCGGTGGGTAATTTTCTTTTAGAAAACTTGAAGATTAATTTTCTACTTTCAGAGTTTTTTGCATAGAAAATTAAAAAGTTGCGTTCTAATGATTTAGGAAAAAACGAAAGTGTGTGACAAGTTTAATGTTAACTTATTACACACTTTCAAATTTTTATTCTATCTCATATCGTGATTTTATCTAGCTGACTATTAAATTAAACGCACCCCTCATTCCTCCCAAACAATTCAAGAAAGGCCCTTTGTTTATCTTTGGATTTCCTATATTCTTCATTCGTGATGGTTTTTAATAATTTTGTTTTTGTTTTTTTGCTCAGGTTGGAATGTTTCACTTTTTCCCGGGCCACAGCAAGGAAACTAAGATATTGTTCATAAGAATCGTCATAGATTTCCCCCAGTTCATTACAAATTACTTTTGACAACCCAGGGCTAGCTCCTTCTGTTGCTACACTGATCGTCAATTTCCCTCTCGATAGCTTCGCGGGGACTTGAAAATTGCCAAGTTCCTGATTATCTACAACATTGACAAGTTGATGGTTTCCGGCTGATGATGCAACGAATGCGTTAACTTCCCTACTATTTGTGGCTGCAATTACAATCCAGGTAGCTTCCAGATCAGTTGGTTCAAATTCCTTATTTCTCCAAGAAATTTGCTTATCAATAAACAGTTTTTCTACATTTGCATGGAGCTTCGGGCTAACGACAGTTACGCTTGCACCAGCCTGTATCAAGCTAACTATTTTTCTGTAGGCGATCTGCCCACCACCTACAACGACCGCATCCTTCCCTTTTATGTTCAGCATTATGGGATATGATTCCATTCTTTAACCACCCTGTAAGCAAACTTTATATAGACCCATTTTTTTATTTTTTAATGTTATAAGGCTTGGCATTCGTCAAGCCTTTGGATGAATGCCGTAGTTGCACTTATGCAAATCGGAGACCTAGAAAGAAAATCTTGTACTTTCCGTTTTGCTACATAGGGCCATTTTTAATCATGGAAGTCTAATCCCGATTGTACTTCTTTCACATGACCTGCACGGATTACAAAGTCCCCAAAATGTTCGCCCTCTTGCCTTTCCTTTGCGTATTGAAAAATAAGCGGCCGAAGCAATTCTAATATTTCTTCTTCACCGATATTTTCCCGGTAAAGTTTATTCAGCCGGTCTCCAGCAAAACCAGCTCCTAAATACATATTATATTTACCCGGCCCTTTGCCGATAAAAGCAATTTCTCCTAAAGCGGGACGTGAACATCCATTTGGGCAACCCGACATGCGTATAATAATTTCTTGATCACGTAATCCCGCCTCGTCGATAATCAACTCCAGTTTATCTAATAGTAAAGGCAGATATCGTTCCGACTCGGCCATCGCCAGCCCACAAGTTGGGAAGGCAACACAGGCCATTGAATTCCGTCGCAATGCGGAATACTGCTTCCCATCTGTTAATCCATATTTGTCAATCAGTTGAATAATGTCCTGTTTTTCGTGTTCCGACACATTACTTATAATTAGGTTTTGGTTCGGAGTAAGCCGGAAATCACCGGTATGAATTTTGGCGATTTCGCGCAAACCGGTCATCAATGGATATTCATCCGAATCTTTAATCCGACCGTTTTGGATAAAAAGAGTAAAATGCCATTTGTCATTACTTCCCTTCACCCAACCGTAACGGTCTCCATTATGATCGAAATGATAGTTACGCGGTGCTTGCAGTTTCCAACCTAACCTTTCATTGAGTTCAGTAACAATCCACTCCAGTCCCCGTGCATCGATGGTATATTTGAATCTAGCATTCTTTCTTACGGACCGGTTACCATAATCACGCTGGATCGTGATCACCTTCTCTGCTACTTCGATAAGCTTATCTGGTGTACAGAAACCAATTACTCGGGCTAACTGAGGATATGTTTCCTTATCACCATGCGTCATCCCCATGCCGCCTCCAACAGCAATATTAAATCCCGCAAGTTTTCCATCTTCTATAATTGCTATAAATCCTAGATCTTGGGAAAATACATCAATATCGTTAGAAGGTGGAACTGCCACGCCAATCTTAAATTTGCGCGGTAAATAGAGTGCACCATACATCGGCTCCGTCTCTTCCGCTGTTTCCTGACTATCAACCACTTTTTCCCCATCAAGCCAAATTTCATGATAAGCGTTTGTTTGTGGCGAGAGATACTCACTTAGTTTCTGAGCCCACCCGTAAACTTCGCTGTGAATTTCGGACTGATAAGGATTCGGATTACACATGACATTTCGATTTACATCACCGCAAGCTGCCAATGTATCCATCAATGCCGCATTAATTTCCTGAATGGTTTGTTTCATATTCCACTTTAAAATTCCATGCATTTGAAACGACTGTCGAGTAGTCAATTTGAGTGTTCCATTGCCATATTTACAGGCCACATCGTCCATCACCAACCATTGCTCCGGTGTCGCAACACCACCCGGAGCACGCACACGTACCATGAACTGGTAAGCTGGTTCTAACTTTTGGCGCCTACGTTCATTTCGCAGATCCCGATCATCTTGCAAATAACTTCCATGAAACTTCATTAATCGATTATCGTCATCGGGTATCCCTGAACTGATCGGATCTTGGATTGTCTCCATGAGCGTCCCACGCAAATAGTTACTCTCACGCTTTATCCGCTCCACATCACTAGGTGTTCCGGGCTGCGGGGGTAAAATCACTTTATTTGTCATTTCGTTAACTCCTCTCACTCTTGTCTCAATATACATCACGTTGATATCGCTTCTGCTGTTGCAGTTTAGCTAAATAATCCGCTGCTTCCTCTGCACTCATGCCGCTTTCCTTTTCAATGATTTTGAGTAAGGTAGCATGGACATCGGTTGCCATGTGCTTTTCATCACCACAAACATAAATGACTGCTCCTTCTTCTAACCATTGGAAAAGTTCTTGACTTCTTTCCAGCATCCGGTGCTGCACATAAACCTTTTCGTCTGTATCACGAGAAAATGCTACATCCATCCGTGTTAGCACACCTTCCTTCAGCCATCGCTGCCACTCAACTTGATACAGAAAATCTGTAACGAAATGTTGATTGCCAAAGAACAACCATGTTTTCCCGCTTGCATCAATTTCCTCCCATTCTTCCAAAAACGCTCTGAATGGGGCGACTCCAGTACCAGGCCCAACCATAATCAATGGTGTATCAGGGTCGTCTGGTAATCTAAAATTATCGTTACGCTGAACATAAACCGGCAAGGTATCACCTGGTTCTGTACGTATAGCACATTGTCCGGAACAGACCCCCTCCCGAATACGACCATGTGCCTCATAACGAACCGTCCCGATTGTGAGATGCACCTCATCCGGGTTTGCCTTAAAGCTACTTGCGATAGAATATTGTCGAGCAGGAATCTTTCTAAGAATCGAAACAAATTCAACAGCAGGAATATCCCACGGTCCAAAATCACGTACAACATCTAATAAATCTCGGCCATAACTATATTCCTTCCATGCTTCGGTTTGCTCCGAATGCAATAATTCCTTTAGGTTATTATTAGACGAAAGCAGTGCCAGCTTTTGCAGTAGTGGTTTCGTTAATACCGTAATCTCGTAATGCTTACGTAATGCTTCTTCCAATGGAATGATCTCGTCGTTCTTCAACTGTATTGGCGTTGCAGCATCCCACCCCATCTCCGCAATCAAGCTATCTACTAAAACGGAATCATTTTCTGGGTAAATAGCTAAGCTATCCCCTGGTTCAAATTCTAAATGAGATCCTTCGAGTGATAATTCCAGATGACGTGTTTCCTTATTCGATCCACGTCCATTCAAATTTATATTTTCAAGGACTTCAGCTTGAAAAGGGTTCGTTCTTGAATAAGTCGATTTTTCCACAACTTCCAAAGTAGCTGCTGCTTGCTTATTAGAAATTCCACCCGTTTTCTCCTGTAATTCTGTTAATTTCGATGTGACACTTGCAAACCATTCTGCAGCCGGATCATCATAATCCAAGTCACAATCAATACGAGGACTCATTTGTTTGGCACCTAATTCTAACAATCGTGCATCAAATTGTTTTCCCGTTTCGCAAAAAGAATCATAGGAACTATCTCCTAAGGACAAAACAGAATAACTTAACTGATCTAACTTTGGCGCTCTTTTGCTAAAAACAAATTCATAAAATGGCAAGGCATTATCTGGTGGGTCACCTTCACCTTGCGTACTGACAATCAACAACAGGTTCTCCAATTTTTTTAATGTCTTCGGTTTAAAATCACTCATTGAAGCAAGGGTTACTTGGAAATTCTGTGCTTTTAACTTTTTAGAGAAGTCTTCTGCCAACGCTTGACCATTACCTGTCTGTGACCCATATAGAATGGTGACTTCCGTTACAGATGCAGGAACTTCCTGCACAGCTGTACTTCCAGATATCTGCGGCTTACTACCTGTTGGGATTGCACTTAAATATCCTCCCAACCAAATTTGTTGCGTCTCCGTCAACATTGGCAGAAGCTGGTTAAGTAGTTCTGCCTGTTTTTCATCAAAGGGACTGTTTTTTACCTGAAGTTGCATTTCTTTCCACCTCTTTCACAAACGGAACTTCCGATTATTTCAATCTGATTTTTTCACTTTTTTCAACTTGAACGACATAGTTATCTTGGATGACTAATGTAATACGCCCATAATTCATCGTTTCTAGCATCGTATTAATTTTTTCAATGGTAAGATTGATATTATTTTGTTTACGATTTGACATCCATACCATCCTTTCAAGAAAATCAATTTAGATTCGGTTCTTTCTCAAGTAACCCCTTTACCTGTTCTACCAGTACTTCTTGGGTATTTTTATGATAACCAAGGTTTTCACAGAGGATGAACTGTTCTTCGGAGGTTGATTGGTCAGAAATTTTTTTTGCTATATTATTCATTAAAATTCCCGTGAATAATAAGTACGGAATAATAAATACTTGCTTTTTAGCCGTTTGCTTTAGTTTTTGCAATGCCTCATCAAAACTAGGCTTTGCCCCGTAAAGGAAACAAACATCAACTTGGTTAATCGCATATTTTTCTTTCAGCAGTTGAGCAATCTTGGTTAAATCACGCTTGACAGCTGGATCACTACTACCTCTCCCTACAAGTAAAACAGATGCATCGTTCCTAATAGCTACCTGTTGTTCACGTATCCGGTCGTATAGACTATCTATCATTTTCGTATGAATCCCAAGTGCACTTCCATATGTAAAAGTGACGTTTGGATACTTGTTCTTCCCAATTTCGATTTCTGCTGGAATATCTTCTTTGGCATGTTTCGCCGTTAAAAGAAGGATAGGGACGACAGCAATATGTGTGGCACCTTTTTCAACACAGACTGCAATTCCCGATTCAATACTTGGTTTCGCTAATTCTAAAAAGCAAATTTCTTGAATCGGAACATCGATCAGTGGTTTGCAACGTTCAATAAAATGAATAACTTCTTCGACACCTGATTTTATCCGGCTGCCATGACCAACATATAAAACGGCCTGCATATCCATTCACACCTTCCGGGTAGTTATACAAATGTTTCCTCCATGATTCTTTGATTCAATCCTTTTTGTTCAAACCACTGAATTTCCTCTCTTAGTTTCACAACTTCTCCGACAATAATCATACTTGGATTTTTTATTTCAGACTTTCTTGCAATTTCAGCAATGGTAGAAAGCGTGCCAGTAATCGTATGCTGTTCTTCCATTGTTCCCAAATGTACGAGTGAAACCGGCGTGCTTTCAGGTCGACCATTCTTCATCAATTGCTCGCAAATGTAAGGTAAATTACCGACACCCATGTAAATGGCCAACGTATCAATACCTTTTGCAAGGCTTTCCCAGTGAATCGTGTCATTTTTACCAGCCTGCATATGACCAGTTACAATAGCAAAACTAGAACTGAGATCACGATGGGTGACAGGGATGCCTGCATAAGCAGGGGCAGCAATTCCCGATGTAATTCCTGGAACCACTTCAAAGACGATTCCATTTTCCGCAAGTGCCTGCGCTTCTTCTGCTCCTCTGCCAAAAACAAAAGGATCCCCGCCTTTGAGACGGGTAACAACCTTTCCTTGCTTTGCATACTTAACCATAAAGTAGTTAATTGTCTCTTGTTTCATAGCGTGATAGGTTGGAAGTTTTCCGCAATAAAGCAAGTCTGCACCTGCTTTCGCATAATCTAACAATTTCTTATTAATTAAACGATCATACAGGATAACATCTGCTTCTTGAATAGCCTTCTTTCCTTTAACAGTGATTAAATCAACATCACCGGGCCCAGCCCCTACTATATATACTTTCCCCATCTCTTTTCCTCCCTCTTACCATTACCACTCCGTAAAATTACTAGTTTTCGATTTTTTCCCGCTGCAATCCTGCTATTAATACATTAATCACTTCTGGACGACTAAAGGTAGCTGGTGGCTGCTCACCGTTGCGGAGCATTTCTCTTACCTTCGTACCTGACAAGATGACATGGTCACTTGCATCATGTGGACATGTTTTTGGTGTTGCCATACTCGCACATTGATTGCAATAAAAGCTATGCTCAAAAAATAATAATTGGATCCCGAGTTCTTCTGCCGTAAAGTTACTGAATATTTTTTGGGAATCATATGTCCCGTAATAATTACCAACACCAGCATGATCACGGCCAACGATAAAATGTGTGCAGCCAAAGTTCTTTCTTACCATCGCATGGAAAACAGCTTCCCTTGGTCCTGCGTAGCGCATTGCTGCTGTAAATACACCTAAAAACACACGGTCTTTTGCATAATAGTTTTCTAGTAATACTTCATAGCTTTTCAGGCGAACATCTGCTGGAATATCGTCTGACTTCGTTTCACCTACTAGTGGGTTTAGAAATAAACCATCCACTATTTCTAAAGCAGACTTTTGAATATATTCATGTGCCCGATGAACCGGATTTCTTGTTTGAAATCCAACGACTGTCTTCCACCCAAGCGCTTGGAATTTCTCACGTGTTTCCCTCGGTTCGAACCTGTAATCAGAAAACTCATCCAGTGGGCGATGTTTAATTAATGTAATGATTCCACCCAAATACACATCTGGACGTTCAAACAACTTTTTCACGCCTGGATGCTTCTGCTCTGTTGTTTGATATACAAGTTGTGCTTCCTTTTCCTTATCCGGTGTAAAAATATCTGACACTTCTATTACCCCGTAGACTTCTCCATCTTTCACCAATTTCACAAAACTGCCAACCGTGATTCTCGCTGCATTCTCCTCTGTTGTTGGTAGTGTAATTGGAATGGTCCACGGCTCACCTGTTGTCAATCTCATATTAGTGAGAACAGAATGATAATCTGCTTCCGTGAGAAATCCACTTAAAGGACTGTAAGCACCGGTTCCAATTAAATCCAAGTCACTGATTGAAATTTCGTCTAGTTCTACAGATTCCGTTATCGTACTGTATGGAAAATCAGGATTCCATCGATTAATTAATTTCCCACCATGTGGTTGGCTTAAGCTCACGTAAATTCCCCCATTTATTATGATTTTTGATGCAAGCCGCACTCTGTCTTTAAGTGATTTGCCCAACGCCCTTCCCTTGATCCACTCTTTGTGTCGCCAGGCAATGTACAAGGAAAACAACCGATACTTGGATAACCTTGATCATGAAGAGGGTTATAGGCCAACTGATATTTCTTCACGTAGTCCCAAATCTCCGTCCAAGACCAATGAATAAGCGGACAGATTTTAACCGATTGGAACGTTTCATCCCGATTAATAAAATTTGTTTGTTTCCTTGTGGCTGATTGCTCCCGCCGAAGCCCAGATATCCATGCTGTTACACCACTTAATGTTTCCCTAAGAGGAATCACTTTCCTCATATAACAACAGCGGTCCGGCTGTCTTTCCCACAGTTTATCGCCATATTTTTCAGCTTGCTCTTCTACCGTTAAGACAGGCTTTTTCATTTCAATTTCCAATTGTGGATACCGCTGCTTCACTTCTTGAATGAGATCTACCGTTTCTTGAAAATGAAGACCAGTATCGAGAAACACTACCTTGGCATTCGGTTTTATTTGCGATATTAAATCAATCATCACAATACCTTCAACCCCAAAACTACAAGCATACACAAGTTCATTATCATAAGTGTCATAAGCCCACTTTAATACGTTTAACGCACCTTTGGATTCATCTTCACTATCATGGAAAAAATCACCGTCATACGTATACCACGAATCGTATGTCAACTTCGCCATCAACATCCCCCTAAAAAAAGGCGACTTTAATCAACCGTTGATTAAAGTCGCCTCTAATATGTATAGTCAGCGAAAAGCCTTTATAAAATTATAATAATTATTGCTTCATACCTTATTAGCTTCTAGGTTTCTAGTCAACTAATAATTATTGATTATAATATACCAACTATTCCGATTAGTCAAGTGCGTTTAAGGAAATACTTACCCCTTTTTTCAAAAGTGTTGCAACCATACATCTTTAGATATATTTTTTATCTTTTAAATAAGTAAGTATGACTTCGACAGATTCTTCAATGCTTAATTTCGTTGTATCTAGCGTTATTTCGGGTTCACGAGGTGCTTCATATGGAGCATCGATACCCGTAAAATTTTTTATTTCTCCCAATCTCGCTTTTTTATAAAGTCCCTTTGGATCACGTTTTTCGCATGCTTCCAAACTTGCTTTTACATAAATTTCGATGAATTCATCGGTCTCAACTAGTTCACGTACTTGATCACGATCTTTGTGATAAGGGGAAATGAAAGCTGTTAATGTAAACAGCCCTGCATCAACCATTAATTTTGACACTTCTCCGATTCTACGTATGTTTTCCGTTCGGTCTTCTGAACTAAATCCTAAATTTTTATTTAAACCATGACGAACATTATCACCGTCAAGGCGATAGGTGTGAATCCCCTTTTTATGCAATGCTGTTTCCAACTTCACTGAAATCGCGGACTTTCCCGAACCGGATAGTCCTGTAAACCAAAGAATAGCGCTTTTGTGACCGTTTAATTCCTGGCGTTTTGCCTTTGTTACTTCTGATTCATGCCAAACAATATTGGTTGACTTTGTCATGATATTTTCCCTCCTAAAACCAAACATGATAAATAACGGTTATTGCTGTAATCATCACTAATACACTTAGTGGTGTGCCTACTTTTACATAGTCACTAAATTTATAACCACCTGGGCCATAAACGATTAAATTGGTTTGATAGCCGATTGGTGTAATAAAACTTGCTGAAGCCGCAATCGCGATCAATACTGCAACTCCCATTGGATTAAGTTCTAAAGATTGAGCCATTTCTAAACCAATCGGCAACATTAGAATCGCAGCAGCACTGTTTGTAAGAAATTCAGTAAAAATGTTCGTCAAAATATACAACACGATTAAAACTACTATGATTCCAGATGATGCACTTACTACCAGTAAACCTGACGCTATCCATTCTGCTAACCCTGTTTTTGTCATTGCTACGCCAATTCCGAATGAACTTGCGATTACTAGTAATACATCAAATTGTATATATTTCTTCGCTTCTTCCGCATGTATCATTTTTGTAATGAACAAGATAACCACTGCCAATGCCATTGCTTTAACCATGGACAACCAGCCAATCGATACAACTATAATCATTCCAATGAAAAGCGTAATGGAAAACCAATCTCTCCAAGCATCTTGATTCAGAGTTTTCGGCGGATCTAATTGGGAAACAACGTAAAAATCATTTGCTTGTTGATACTTCTCTACAAAATCCATGCCCGCTAATAACAATAAGGAATCCCCCGGTTTCAAAATAACGTCCCCAACCTTCCCGTGAATTCGTTCATTATTCCGGTGGATCGCAATCACACCTGCATCGTAGCGTGAACGAAACTGCGACTGTTTAATAGACTTGGATAAAAGCACGGACTGATGAGAAACAACTGCTTCGATTAAACTTGTTTTACCATTTTTAAGGTCATCAAGTTCAAGCTCTGTGCCCGTTCTTAGCTTTAAGCCATTGATTTTTTGCAACTCAGCGATTGTAGCTATCTCCCCTGCAAAGATCAAGCGGTCGCCGGCCTGAATAATGGTTGAATTTCGAACGGGAGAAACACGTTCATTTCGACGAATAATTTCAATTAAATATAATCCATCTAAGTTACGTAATCCTGCTTTCATAACACTTTGATTCACATGTGGAAAGAAATCCTCTACTTCCATTTCCGCAATATACGACTTCACATCTTCCTTCACTTGTTGGCGAAATCCTTTATGATCAGGTAGCAATTTTTTCCCTATTGTGAATAAATAAAGAAAGCCAACCAGTGTTATTGGAATTCCAATCACTGTTAGTGTAAATAATGAAAATCCCTCCAAACCATAATCAAGTAACATCCCATGAACGACAAGGTTTGTAGAAGTTCCCATGAGTGTAATGGTTCCACCTAAAATCGTGACATAAGATAATGGAATCAGGAATTTCGATGGTGAAAACCCGTGCTCCTCACACCAATTTTTTATAATCGGTGTAAATGTGACTGCAATAGGTGTGTTATTAAGGAATGCAGAAAACATCGCAATAGGTACAAAAAAACGCATCATCGCATCTGTTTGTGTACGACTATTTTTCAACCAATATTTCATCACTCGGTCAATAACGCCACTTTTTTGTACTGCACCGGCAACAATAAATAAAAGAGCAACTGTAAGCATTCCTTCATTAGATAAGCCACTGAATGCTTCTTCTGGAGTCAAAATCCCGGTAATTAATAAGATAATTAAAACTGAAAAAATGATCATTCCCGGTTGCGCTACTTCTAATAACAAGCACACGAGCATCCCGATAATCAAAACAAGTACGGCAATCATTTCCAAAGACATCGTTTCCCCCCTTTCTGTGTTCGATTGATTTTAAACGACAAAAAAGGCACCTTTTTAATCGGGTCACATAACCGATTAGAAAGATGCCTTTAGTTGACTAATAAGCATTTATATTATTCATCTGGAAATTTAAATCAATTCTATATTATCCGAATTCTTCTGTCAATAGAATTCGGTGATTTATTTTTATTAATCTTATAAGTTTACTTGTAATAATTACAGAAAACCATATCCAGAAGGAAACCGTCCGCAATACTCATACATCGTTTAGGGTAAGGAGAGAAAATGTTTAATACCCGAACAATTATTAAATTTATGTTTACAATCGCAACTGAGAGTTATTGAAGCGTTACAAAGATGTAAAAAGAGGATTTCTATAACCTTTTTTATGACATATGCAGAAGATGTCAATATAAAAGTTATAATTTGTTTAGAATCTGATAAGAGTTTTTAAACGATTTATAAGAAGAACGTCGTTGAATTATATAAACTTAAAGTTGAAGGGCCAATTAAAAATATGAGTATAAGAAAAGGAGAAGGAAAAATTTGAGAATGTGTTTTATAAAGTTTAAAAAAGTATTATAATAAAAATTATGTAGATACTATAGAGTGGAAAAGCAAGAATTTTGGTAATATCAATTAAGAGTGATTGGATTAATTAAAGTGGGTCAGGGTATTGAATTAATCAGTTAATTTGAACGGAGTAGGCTGTTTGAAAATTTAAGTAAAGATATTGTCACAATAGAGCAACTCTCATTAATCTATGTATATATGGTTATTTCAGATATGGTATATCACTACTTAAATTTATTGCTCATTGACAATAATGATAAACAGAACGATTCATTTCTTGAAAGTGATCATTATATCGATTCCCAGTTTACTTATGTTTCATTGGACACTCTTCTAGATTTAATTGTAGGAACTTAACCGAAGAGTGTCCATGAAACTTGGATCTACGTCAAGTTTTTGGACACAAAAAGATTAAGTTTTTTTGCACAACAACCATTCATGGATTGTTCCACGT
>NZ_JBHTKV010000019.1:0-70607 GCF_042678465.1 Oceanobacillus caeni
CGCTCGACTTGCATGTATTAGGCACGCCGCCAGCGTTCGTCCTGAGCCAAGATCAAACTCTCCAAAAAAGTTTGTTTCAAATGATCAAAAATCATTTGAAGTTCTTAGCTTTTAGAGGAAAAACCTCTATTTTTTAAAAAGAAAAACGAGTTTCTTTTTCTTGACATACTGGTTGTTTTGTTCAGTTTTCAAAGAGCAATTCATGTCGTCTTTTAACGACAGATATTAATTTATCATACTACATTTGCTTTGTCAACAAGTTTTTGAATGAACTTTAAAATGTTCTTTCGTTTTTCTAGCGACAAGAAATAATATAGCACATGATTATAGTAAATTCAATAGAAAATATAGAAGAAAGAGTATTCTAATTTAAATATACAACTAACCCTACTATTTCCTAGACGCTTTCGGCATATATTTTATACAATCCTTTTCATTCCCTAATCGACGTAGCAATTGAAATAATACATGATACCTATCTTTCATTGCCGCTTTTACACTATTATCAATTCTAGTATCTTCTAAATCAATTCGTATTTCTTCCAATTCTCTTTTAACCATATACTCCATTTCCCTTTTTTCCATTTTATTAATAAGTAAGCCTAACATTTCCTTCACCTCTCCTAATAAATTCTTAAACATCTTCATTTACTATTCCCATTTTTTTATAAAAAGTATCCTCATTTTTAATTTTTATTAAAGTTCATCTAATAGCTTGTTCATATTTATATTTATCCCTCATAGAATCTTATAAGGGATAAAGTTACTTTGGGGGAATTATAATGAAACATTTTCATGTTTGGAAATTCGGTCGCTTAAAGCGATGGGGACTTATTGCAGTACTTGCATTTTTCACTGCTATGATATTGTGGATTAATGAAAATGGAAGTTTTTCCGTTATTTCATCGAAGGAATCGGCTGCTATAAGTAAAGGAAATGCAGATGATCCTAATATTGCATTAACGTTTAACATTAGTTGGGGTGAAGAAAAGGTACATGAGATTTTAGAAAAGCTTAAACAGAATAACATCCAAGCTACATTTTTTGTTAGTGGGGAATGGGCTGAGCGTCATCCAACTATATTAGACAAAATAGTAGAGGAAAAGCACGAAATTGGCATGCTAGGTTACCGTTATAAAAGTTATTTAGATCAGGATATAGAACAAGTTAGAAGAGACTTAATTAAAGCGCAGGAAATTTTTAATAAGCTTGGGTATGAAGATGTAAATCTTTTAAGACCACCAAGCGGAAAATTTAATAAAGAGATTCTTAAACTAGCTGAGGACATGAATTATCAAGTTATACATTGGAATGTTAATCCAAATGACTGGGAAAACCCAGGAACACAAACTATTGTGGACAACATAATGAAAAGCACGAAAAATGGGGATATCATCCTTCTTCATGCATCAGATTCCGTAAAACAAACTGTCGAAGCTTTAGACACCATACTACCAGGGCTTAAAAATAAAGGATATAACTTTATATCCATGACCGAGCTAATTAATCAAGCACACGCAGATTCAAAAATAGTGGATTAAGAAACAAAGGCGTAAGCGCCCGTTTAGCGACGTACGGACTGGACTGAGCCGTAGGAGATAAAGGAAACACGACGAACGGAGTGAGTCGATGTTGACTTATCGCACGAAGGTGAAGGAAGTCTCGCTAGTCGCTGGGCGCTGGAGCCGGACGTGGCCTTTTCTGAATAATTATCCACATGCAGCAAATTTTTTAATTTCGCTAAACCATAAAAAAACCACCAATACAGGTGGTTTTTTTAGGCTTTACTATGTGATGGTCTTTTATTATTGGAAGATGAAATATTCTTTTTGGAAGTGAGCTCACTAGACTTTTGATTCATTCGATGTAAGGCAAGTATTTGGTAAGTATTACACGCTAATAAGGGGGCAATCATTAACCATGCATATTCCGTGCCTTCTGCTTGGAGACCTGGAACCCACTCCACCGCAGTCATCACAATCATGAAAAACAATGCTGGTATAAATGCATTTTGCTTTGTTTCTTTTGCCTTTCTTTTCGCAACAAACCAACCGTAAACAAAGAACACAAGTACCATCAAGATATACCAACGAATAGAAACCTCACCTTTTGTTGCTTGATAAGGAAAGTATACTAAGTCAAACAGAACAAATGCAATTAATAATAGTTGAACCGTGGGCCAAAATGAACGAAACAAACTAATTCCATACCGATGAACGAATAAATAAGCAAAGAAACCGGTCATACTAAGTACACTAAAAGTTAAACCGAGACCAATATTAAAAATAAATAATCCAATTAATTCCCAATAATTAAATGGGCTTAAATATGATACATAAATATCAAATTGAACAAAAAAACTAATAATAAGTCCCGCAATTCCACCTATAACAGCTGTTTTAAATAAGAAATTCACCAAATAACGTGTTTTCAATCTCATAATCCTCCTGATCGTACACATCCTATAATGCGTATTCTAACATGAAAACGCATTTCTTTCCTTCATCATGGCTTATGATTCCAGTAAATTTCTTTAATCGGAATAACTAATGAAGTTTTCATCCTATAGGACGTATAGTTTATATTTTTAAAAACCATATTAAGAATATACGGAAGGAGGATTTCCTAATGTATCGCTTTATATATGTGACAATAATAGGATTTTGCCTCTTATTTTTAACCGCTTGTGGTGGAGGTAATGCTTCCACTAAGGATAGTGATTATGATCAAACGAAGAAAATGGTTATAGATATATTACAAACGGATGAAGGAAAAAAGGCACTTACCGACACATTATCTGATGAAAAATTAAAAAAGGAATTTGTCATCAATTCAGAAGAGGTAAAAAAGGCAATCAACGAAACACTTGTTTCCGATGAAGGAAAAAAGATGTGGCAAGAGATGTTTAAGGATCCAAAGTTTGCTGAAGCCTATGCTAAATCAATGGAAGATTCCCAAAAGGATTTACAAAAAAGCTTAATGAATGATTCTGAATATAAACAGCAAATGATTGACTTATTAAAGGATCCGCAAATGATGTCTCAGTTTTTAACTGTTTTAAAGAGCCAAGAATTTAGTTCTCATTTGGAGAAAAGTATACAAAGGACTATTGAGACCCCTACATTTCAGGCAAAAATACAAGAGATATTGTTAAAAGCGGCTGAAGAGCAAGCTAAAGGCCAAGGAGGAAAAAACTCCTCTGAAGGTGGCGGCGGTATTCAAGAAGGTGGCGGTAGTAACGAGAAGAAAGGCGGCGGTGGACAAGGTGAAGGCAACAGCGGAGGTGGATAGCTTCCTACAGAATAATAACAAAGGCGCAAGCGCCCGTTTAGCGACGTACGGACTGGACTGAGCCGTAGGAGATAAAGGAAACACGACGAACGGAGTGAGTCGATGTTGACTTATCGCACGGAGGTGAAGGAAGTCTCGCTAGTCGCTGGGCGCTGGAGCCGGACGTGGCCTTTTCTGAATAATTATCCACTTGCAGCGAACTTTATAATTTCCTAAACGAGGACAAAGAGGACGTCAGAAAACGTCCTCTTTGTTCATTTATTCTTCAATTTTAGCAATAATTTTTGCTGCCATTTTATGATATTCTTTACCATTTGGGTGGTCTTCCTGATACACTCCAGGAGCAAATTCTTCTTCATCCATATAAGGCTGCTGTAATTGCAAGCGACCAAGTACTTTTGTTTTAAGCACTTCGGCTAGCTTATCTCCGCCACCTTGGCCAAAAACATGTTCTTTTTCTCCAGTCTTCTTACTTACAAAATAAGACATATTTTCAACTACACCAAGAATTTCATGGTCCGTTTTCATTGCCATCTGTCCAGCACGAGCAGCTACAAATGCAGCGGTAGGATGTGGTGTTGTAACAATCACTTCTTTACATGTTGGAAGAAGTTCGTGAACGTCCATCGCAATATCACCTGTTCCTGGTGGTAGGTCAAGTAGTAAGTAATCTAAATCTCCCCATTCCACTTCAGAAAAGAAACTATTCAGCATTTTCCCTAACATCGGCCCTCGCCAAATAATAGGTGAATTATCTTCTACAAAGAATCCCATAGATATAACCTTTACACCAAAACGTTCAACAGGAATAATCTTTTTACCACGAACAACTGGACGTTCTTCAATACCCATCATATCTGGAACGCTAAATCCATATATATCGGCATCAATAATCCCTACTTTTTTACCCAAACGCGCTAAAGATACAGCCAAATTAACGGTAACAGTAGATTTTCCCACTCCACCTTTACCACTAGCAACTGCAACAAATTTTGTATTTGAGTTACCACCCATCAAGGAAGCTTCTTTAGCTTGATCAACAGCTGGCTGATATTTCTTAATGATTTCATCGGGTAATTGTTCAAAGCGTAGGCCTACCGTGTTGGCACCATTTCTTTTTAATATACCGACAATTTCTTGTTGCATCTGCATTTGTTCACCGGTATTTAATTTAGAAATACCAACTTTAACACTAACATGCTTTTTATCCTCTTTAATGTTTACATTAATTATTCCATCTGTTTCTTCTAACGTTTTATGTAAAAATGGGTCTTTTACCTGGCTAATTAGTTTTATTACTTCTTCATTTGTTAGCAAAGAACTCACCATCCCTTTATTCCATGTTAAGTCAACTTAGAAAACCTGGCATTCGCTTTAGGTGTACGAATGCCATAGTTGCACTTATGCAGACAAGAAGATTTTTATACCTTCCTACCTACTAAAATAAGTATAACATAAATTTTGGAAAACCTAAGGAAAGTGAATCCCCTTTCACTCATTATCTTCTGCTTTTATCTCCTCGGTTGTATATCGTAAAATCCCTTCGTAAATGCTTGCCGCCATTTTATCTTGATAATCTTCTTGTTTTAATAACTCTCTTTCATCTACATTTGATAGAAATCCAATTTCTACTAATGCACCAGGAACTTCCGCATGTTTCAATAGATACATTTCCGTTTTAGCGAGAGCCTCACGATTTGTATTTTCTAAATTACGAATGATTTCCGCTTGAATCATTTTGGCTAAATGTTTATTTTCATCTTTACCCGGATAATAGAAGGTTTGTGCACCACGCCACCTTGTTGAGGGTAATGCATTCAAATGAATACTAAGAAAAAAGTCTGCTTTATGATTATGGATAAAGTTCATGCGATTACGAATATCTTCAGCTTTTCTCCGAGAGAGTCCCTTTGATTCTTCACTAGCTAGGTCTTTATCCTCTTCTCTTGTTAAGTAGACAGTTGCACCAGCCTCTTTTAAATACGTACTTAATTTCTTTGAAACCGCGAGAGTGATTGCCTCTTCTGTAGTTCCGTCCTTACCAACAGCACCTCCATCCGGCCCACCATGCCCCGGATCAAGTACAATAGTTTTCCCTGATAGTGGCAAGGAAAATTTAGTTACATCTAAGCTCTTATTCATTGGAAATTGAATGAGAAATACTAATAAAGCTAATCCTAATAACCAAAAACCAACTTTTATCATTCGTTTCATCCTTCTCGCCCCTTAACTTGAAGTGCGTGTTCAAAAAGGAGGATGAAAAGGACCGAGCAGTTCGAGGCGGCGTAGCTTTGAGTACCGGAACGTATGCAGTAAATACGTGAGGAACGGAAAAGCAAGCCAACGAAGAAATGCGAAGTGTCATTTTCACCGGACTTTTTGAACAACCTCTTGAACTATGATTATTTTATGGGACAAGATAAAAGTTTATGACAGATTGCAAAATATGGTATGCTATTATAGTAATTGTAAAATCTATATATAATGCTATTTGTAATGGAAAAATTGAATAATCGGAAGGGGTTATTATATGCTTTGGCTAGGAATAGGCATTTTAGTAATAGGTGTGGCATTATTACTATTAGCTATCGTTTTAATTAAACCACTTTTTAAATTAGCAGGGGTTCTTAGTAATCTGCAGAAAACAACAGATACATTGCCAAATCAGTTAAAGGAGATCACTTCCCAAACAACGAATGTCATTGGAGCAGGAGTGGACACTTTAAATGAGATCAACACTCAAGTGAAAAAACTCAATCCTATCTTTAATACTATTAGAGATATTGGTCAGGCAACAAATAAACTTAGTTCATCCATCGTTAGTAAAGTTAATGGTATTAACAACAAAACTGAAGCCGCCGAGTCCATTTCAACCACAAAAGGATTGGAAGGTTTTTATGCATTAATCGCACTTGTATTTTTACTTTTTAAAAGAAAATAAGGATGCCCTCCCCTAGGGTCATCCTTATTTTAATCCTCTTTATCAATATCCCGCTTTATATCCTGTAATAAATCAGCACGTTTTTTACCTTCTAAATAAAGCTTCCGATCTAATGCTTTGATTCTATCCTTTACACGATTAGAACTACGAAGGTTTTTATGACTTTTTCCTTCCAATAAAGCAGCTGTAAGACCACTTGCGAAGGCTAGGACTATGGACAATCCTGATTTATTGTTCATCAAATTTAGTTCCCTCTTCCTTTTTTAATTCATTACGCTTCTTAAACCAGTAATAAGCGAGTGCAAATGTTCCATATAAACCGCCAACTTTATTTTTTTCTGCCACGTCTCGAGCGCCTTCTGTTTTTGACTTCATCGTATCCGTAACATTCGCAACAGAGGATGTGAATTTTCTCGTTACATTTCCAACATCACCAACCACATAAAATAGTGGACTTAATTGTTTTAATTTATCATTAACGTCTGCTAAGGTGTTATTACTCTCGCTAATCATATCTCCTGTTTTCTTCATAATATCATCCATTTGTTTCGGTAATTGTTCTACTGTCTGGTCCACGCCTTTGAGCACATTTGCCAAATTATTCAACGTATGTCCGATAAAAACAGCTAAAACTAACAAAGCCACACCTATTATAATTACTCCAATTCCAATTAGTGTCATATTCTCATCACATTCCTTCCTGTAACTAATTTACCCTTTTCCACTTCTTAATAACTTGCACAGCCGCTTCTCCCCATTTAATCGCTTCTACCGTTGGACGCAGCTGCTTTTTTATTTTTTCATCGGTTATTCCGTCTTTATAAACTCTATACGTATCATTGATACTATTAATAGAATTACCTACATTTCCAATCGTTTCAAATACACTATCTGTCGCTTTCATATCTTCTGAAATTTCATCAATGGTTGTATGTACTTCCTGAATGGTTTTTGTTAATTGGGGGGTTATGTATTCCAATTGTTTCTCTACATCTCTCATCGTTTCCCCTAGTGAGCTTGTAACATTAGCTAACCGTTTTAAGGTTATGGAAATATATATAGCAGCTATAAAAAATGCAATAGAACAAAGCAAAATACCAAAATAAATAATTTCCACCACGTTCCCTCCTTCTTTATAGATGTTATTATACCACTCACAATTAGAAATAAAAATGCTCCCACTTTATTTAGAAAAATATTCTTAGTAAACTTACCTATTTCTTATCATAAACCTTCTGAGCTTAGCATTTCCAATAAAGACTATCTAATTCAATAAGCGAACGCGGCTTTCACTATCGTCAACGTTCGCTTGTTAAATCTATATTAAGAAGATGTTCAAAAAGTCCAACTTCTACTAAGACCGCCCACGTCCTGTGGGCAGCGTAGAAGTCCTTTTCATCCTTCTTTTTGAACACGCATGTTAAAAGAAATCTGGAAAATAGGTTTGTTTCCTCGGTATTAATCTTTCAAGTATGTGGATATCCCTTTCATTTCCACCAATTAATCCTAACTCATATAATTCTGTTGGTCGTTTATATCCAAAGAACATTGTAGTAAGTTGTTGGATATTACAGCTAATACCTTTATTACTTTCGCTTATCCCTTTTTCGTGGATTACATCTATTTTACCATCTACTTCTTCAAGACAATATGTACCTGTATTATCTGGTAAAAAATCATCTTGGACATTAATTTGTAAGGAAATATCTTGAAGCCGGGTTTGACTTACATATTGCTTAAGATAGGAATTCACATCGACAATTCTAGCCATAAAATAGGGGGATACCTTTTGCTCAAACCTTGGTTCATCTATTAGAACTGGTAGATTATCATTTTCCGGCATCTCCATTTGTATTTGATCTGCCATGGAGTCGTGGTTGGCTATGAATTGAAGTAATACTTTTAACCCGTTTAATGAGCAAAAGATGAGTTCCTCCACTTTAAATACCCTGTTCTTTACGGAATAAAAGAGATATCCCTCTGGTTTATGTTCGTTGTTATAAGCTACTACCGTTAATGGTTTATTCTTCCATACACGTTGCTTCCACCATTTTTCATCTCTTATAAGTGAGCCATTAAATTTCTTCATATATGTGTGATAAATGGTATTAAAAGTGGCAATCTCAGCTTCTGTCCTTTTGACATACCCACTCCCATTCCAATTCTTTTTTATTCTTTCCATTGGTATCTGATATTTCTTTTTAGCAAAGGCAATCTCCCAACCGTATTTCCGGTAAAAAGGTACAGAAAAGGGATGGAGATAGGACACCAATTGTCCGTTTTCCTTCATTTTATGTAAGGCATGAGAAAGTAAATCCTTCACCATCCCATTTCTACGATACTCCGGCCATGTAGCGACAGAGCCAATACCTCCCATATCCATAGATATCCCATTCATATCTACAGATAAAGGAATAAGATGAAGCTTTGCAGCAATTTTATTTTGATCCTTTATCCCAAAAATCATATGTCGTTCTGCTTCTTCTTTTTTCTTTTGGAATTCTGCTTCTGTTAGTTCATATTGAAAAGCGAATTGGGATAAGGCAGATATCTCATCATAGTCATTTTCATTTAATGCTACTATTTTGTTCATACGAACTACCCCTTTCTTTAGTCGATAACATTTTCATGTTGTTCAATCGCATTACCCATACTAACTTATTATAATAATAAAGGAGACTAATAGAAATCTCCATTCATATAAGGCTAACTAATATAAAAAATGGCTTACCTTTTAAGGCAAGCTCATTTTTTACCCGTATTTTTAAATTGTCATACTTAAGTATCCACCATCAAGCAGAAACCCCACCATTCGTTTCCTATCTTAAATTACCATCCTCGTTAAATGGTATCTCATAAAGATCGGAGACTTGTTCCATATTTGGGTGTTCTTTCACGTAATCTAAAAGTGTCTCTGAAACCTCTATCTCACCTACATGTAAGGTATCCAAAATTCGCACCATTTTTACCTTTGAAAAATCAAGAATATTACATGTCTTAATTGCAGCTTGAATGGCTGCTTTGTCTGTTGGCATTGCTGTAGAGATATGAGTTGGCCCTACAACGGTGGACGTCAACCCATTTGCGTATGTAGCTTCTCTGTCCATCTTGTCAACAAGACGTTGGGTAGTGAAGTCTGCTGTACCAACACCATTGGCATTACCCTCTGTTTGTGGCGTTAAATCTAGTACAATCATTTTCGTAACGTCTGGTCCGCCATGTGCATACGGAGTTGGATACCTTCCTGTAATGTTCGGATCCATTCCATCTCCACTAATGTTCTTACCGATTTGATCGATAACTAGAACATCGATTTGATCAACAAAGATTTTTGGTAATAACTTTTTAGCTAAATCTAGTAATTCTGGTTCTTTCTCTTCAATTTCATTAGCACGCAGCACTTCAATCCTTGCCACTTTGTCAAATGCATTCTCAACTGTCGCAATACCGAATAAAATAGGCATCTTCTCAATGGTCATTTTTGCCATTGCAAGAACGTGCTCCGCCATATGCTTAAACCCTAGTTGATGACATGCTTCTGCCCCTTTTTGTTTCCCCAAACCAATACTAATCATCTTCATAATTCCACTTTCTACTTTACCACGGAAAGCAGTATGGGGTTTTACACGGTTAATTACTACAATTCCATCTGCTTTAGATGCATATTTGTCAATGTAAACCGGTAAACCATTCGGTAGTTCGCCAATTTTAATTACTTCCATCGAAGAGCGAATTTCTGCCCCAACACTCTCTTCTGTTACTCCCAAATGTTCTAATACTGCCTTTTGCCCTGGCCCTGTTGCACCACCATGACTTCCCATACTAGGAACAATAAATGGCTTTGCACCTAAATCTATTAGAAATTGAACTGTAGCTCTAGTAATATCAACTAAAGCATCTGTGCCCCTACTTCCAACTGCCAAGGCAATCTCAGCACCTGGTTTAACCATATCTTTCACTTTCTCTAATTCTTGGCTTAATGTTTCTACTACGTCATCTAGTTTTGATTCATCAAACGTTTGCTTCACCCTAGCCATTCTAGGTACCGGAATATCCTGAACCAGTTCTCTGAGAATACTCATAGAAAACCCACTCCCCACTTTAAAGTAATATATCTTTTAAAAAAATACATTTATATGTAAAAATAAAATCCCCTTATCAAATCCTATTCGTCTCACGACTAAAGTCATGAGTATTCTAGGCTAATTCATAAAATTTATCATATAGATTTTTTAATTTGTTTATTAAACAAATTATCAGCCTAAGAATATCATTGAGGGGTTTATGCGTCAAGAGAAAACGCTATCAACTAGCAGTAATTTTTATGAACAAAAGCGGAAGCGCCCGTTTAGCGACGTACGGACTGCGCCTGGCCATGCCAGGTGGTCCGATGTTGCCGCGCAAAGCGGCGGTTTTAATCGGACATTCCACCGCCGTAGGAGATAAAGGAAACACGACGAACGGAGTGAGTCGATGTTGACTTATCGCACGGAGGTGAAGGAAGTCTCGCTAGTCGCTGGGCGCTGGAGCTGGACGTGGCCTTCCCTATGACAAGATTTAATAAGCTGAATTTTTATATTCTTCTATCTTCCGTAAAAAAACACAAGAAGGTTTCACTTTTAACCCTCCTGCGCTTTTTCTCTTAATCAATTATATTTTTCATGAATAATTTCACGCCATTGTAAATCTCCACGGTCTAATGAATGTATTAATAACTCCGCGGTCCCCATGTTTGTTGCTAACGGAATATTGTAGACATCGCACAATCTCATTAATGCAGAAATATCTGGTTCATGGGGCTGGGCGGTTAAAGGATCCCTAAAGAAAATAACCATATCCATGTTGTTATCAGCAACAAGGGCCCCAATTTGTTGGTCTCCCCCTAATGGGCCAGATTGAAAGAGATGTATTGCAAGTCCCGTAGCCTCATTTATTCTAGACCCAGTAGTACCTGTTGCGAATAACTCATGCTTTTCTAAACTATATTTATACGCCTCCGTAAAACGGACCATATCATCTTTTTTCTTATCATGGGCAATTAAGGCAATTCTCATGGTATCTCCCCTATCTATGATATTAAAATGTACTCTAGATTAATAGACTTTGTATATACATCTAGTGGAAGGAATCCAGAAAATAGACACTTTTTGAAAACCCTTCCATAATTATTTTAAAATGTTATTATTATATTGAAACTTACTATAACTTTGTTTGATAGACAAATTATACTATTAAACAAGGAATAAATCAAAAGGGGAAAACAACGATGGTTACGGGAGACGGAGCGTATATAAAAAGAATTAATAGAAACCTTATACTCCAAGAGATTATGAATAATGGTCTCATATCTAGGGCAGAATTATCTAAAATAACTGGACTTAATAAAGCAACCATTTCCGTCCAGGTACAAGATTTACTCAAAAAAAAACTCATATACGAAACACAGCAAGAGCACCATGCTATTGGTAGAAGGCCTATTATGTTATCTATAAATGGTTCAGTAGGTTATGTACTAGGGATCGATATAGATTTTTCTTCTATCCAATTCGCTATTACCAACATAAAAGGAAAAGAAGTAGAATATATAAAAATAAATCCTGAGACAAAAGACTATGAGTCCATTGTTCAGTTATTAACTAAATATATCCAACATTATATGAATAAGTTCGCAAATAGTCCTTATGGTTTAATTAGTGTCATTATTGCCGTTCATGGCACAGTGAATAATGATGAAGTCATTAATTTTGTACCGAAATTACAATGGAAACGGAAAAATTTAAAAGCAGATCTGGAAAATCAGTTAGATATAGAGATTCACATAGTAAATAATGCAAATCTTTCCGCATATGCGGAGAAGGTTTATAGCGGGCAAAATGATAATCTAATGTCTCTTATGCTTACTTCTGGGATTGGTGCAGGAATTATTATGGACGACCAAATTCATAAAGGATTCAATGGTTATGCTGGGGAAATGGGACATATGATCATATCACCAGATGGAAAAAAGTGTCCTTGTGGAAATAATGGTTGTTGGGAACTTTATGCTTCAGAGTCTACTCTTTTAATGGAGTTGTCTCAATTGCTAAATCGACCAACTCTAACTTTAAAAGAGATTGCTGAGTTAATTGAAAGACGAGACTCGACAACCATGGAGTATATCAAACAATTCATTAAATATTTATCAATTGGTATTAATAATATGATTAATTTATATAATCCTGAAACAATTGTGATAAATAGTGGAATCTTACGTATTTATCCGAATACAGTAAAAGAAATTAAAAGCCATCTAAAATCTTCCATTAGTGATTATCGTGAAATTACCATTTCAAAGTTAGGGATAAAAGCTTGTGTAATTGGTGCATGTGCATTTGCAATAAGTAAGTTTTTAGGTATATCTAACCTTAGAATTCAGGATTCTGATCAGTTTAAAGAGCAAACTTCTGTAAATAATCAAACCCCTGAATTAGTGAATATATAAAGAAAGGACTTCCGCTTACAGGGAGTCCTTTCTTTTGTATAAATAGAGTTTTTTAGAACCAGTCTGCGTGGAACACGCCTTCCTTATCTTTACGTTGGAAGGTGTGTGCACCAAAGTAGTCTCTTTGTGCTTGAATTAAGTTAGCTGGTAAATCTTCTGAACGATAGCTATCATAATATGCAATTGCACTAGAGAAAGTTGGTACTGGTATACCGTGTTTCATTGCAACCGTGATTACTTCACGTAGTGCGGATTGATAGTTTTCAACAATTTCTTTGAAATATGGATCTAACATTAAGTTAGCTAGTTGTGGGTCACGATCAAATGCATCCTTAATCTTTTGTAAGAAATGAGCACGGATAATACATCCACCACGCCAGATCATTGCGATATCGCCGTATTTTAGATCCCAGCCATATTCTTCAGAAGCGGCACGCATTTGTGCAAAACCTTGTGCATAAGACGTAATTTTACTCATATATAGAGCTTTACGAATTGCCTCAATTAGTTCTTTACGGTCACCATCATATGAAGCCGCTTCTGGGCCGCTTAAAACCTTGCTTGCTTTCACGCGTTCATCTTTAAGACTTGAAATAAAGCGAGCAAATACAGATTCTGTAATTAATGGAAGTGGTACCCCTAGGTCTAAAGCATTCTTACTTGTCCATTTACCAGTACCTTTTTGTCCAGCTTTGTCCATAATTACTTCAACAAGAGGTTTCCCTGTTTCGTCATCCATCTTCGTAAAGACATCAGCTGTAATTTCAATTAGGTAACTATCCAACTCACCTTTATTCCATTCCTTGAATACTTCATGTAATTCACTTGCTTCCATTCCAAGAACATTCTTCATAATGTTGTAGGCTTCAGCAATTAATTGCATATCGCCATATTCGATACCGTTATGAACCATTTTCACAAAGTGTCCAGCACCATTTGGTCCAATATACGTTACACAAGGATCACCATCTACTTTTGCTGAGATAGCTTCAAAAATGGGAGCTACTAAATCGTATGCTTCTTTCTGACCGCCAGGCATTAGAGACGGACCCTTTAAAGCTCCTTCTTCTCCTCCTGAAACCCCAGTTCCAATAAAGTGAATTCCTGTTTCATCTAATCTCTGATTACGACGCATTGTATCTTCATATAACGTATTACCACCGTCAATTAAAATGTCGCCTTCTTCGAGATATGGTTGTAAAGATTCAATGGTAGCATCTGTAGCTGGCCCAGCTTGAACCATCATCATAATTTTTCGTGGTTTTTCAAGGGAATTAACAAATTCCTCTATTGTTTCTGCACCAACAAAGTTTTTACCCTTTGCTTCATTTTCTAAAAAGTCCTGTGTTTTTGCATACGTACGGTTAAATACTGCTACAGAGAAACCTCTACTTTCAATATTCAACGCCAAGTTTTTTCCCATTACTGCTAAACCGATAACACCAATTTGTTGTTTAGACATAGTTCTATCCTTTCTTCAATTACAAATTTTAATCTAATTTATTTATATACTATACAAACTTAGATTTCAAACTATATACTATACCTTTTGTGATTCGTAAAAAACTATGACGAAAATAATTCATTTTTAGTTAAGGATTAATTTCTTTCCTCTTCTCTACTTATTTAATAAATAACCCTGCTACTTCATCTTTATTGTCAAAACTTATTGTGAATACACGATTTTCATCACTGTATTTTGCAACAAGAACAACGATATAATAGCCATCTTTTTCTTCTACAGAGGATTTATCGATTTTTTCAAAGTCACCGGACTTTTCAATAATAGGAGTAAGTTCTTCCATTTGCTCTTCTGGTAATTCTGTTTTCATTTGTTCATTAAACATCTCATGAACTTCTTTATAATTAAGTTCATTTAAAAGTGAAACGACTTCTTCAGCTTTTGAAATATATTTTTCTGAAGTTGAATCATCCACTGCGTTTCCCCCACATGCGACAAGTGTAAATATAGCCACCAAACCTAATATAGCTGCTAAAAAATTCTTCATTGCAATCCTCCCCTTCTTTTTATCCCTAAACTATAACTGAAAACGGCCAATGCAATAATGGCTATCGTAACTTCCAAAACAATTAATACACTATCTTGTGGCACATATAACGGTATAATCCCTATCAATGCATCAACAATGCCATGAATTATAATGGCAAGAAAGATATATATAAATTTTTTTCGAACGACTCCTTGTAATACAATGATCGAAAGCCCGATATGTAATAACACGGCAAAGAAACGTTCGATACCACCAATAAAGAAATCTGTGCTGTATGCAATAGCAGTCGGTAAGAACAACAAGTTTATTGCACGAATTCCGACAAATAGCACTGCCTCGATTCCACCATGTCCTACACCAAACCAAAACCCAGATTGCCAATCTCGTTGTCTCATAAAAAAGTACATTGCGATAAAACGAGCGAGTTCTTCAACGATACCTGCTGATAATCCGATGACTATTGCAAATAAAACAGGTTGCGTAGCGTTAAACATTAAATAGGAAGTGCTGTGCTCTCCTAAATATTGCAATATTGGTATCCGTATCAAAACTTGTGATACAACAAATGCAAGTACACCCAATGCAAACGGAATATATCGCTTTTTATAAAACGAATATACTAAAGACATAAGTGGTATTCCCATACTTATAGTTAAAGCAAAAATAATACCAGCCATCCATGTCACTCCCTAATTGAAGTGTATAAAAGCTACCCCCTATATATGCTTGGATGTTGGAAAAATTATCAAGGACTATCTATTTCAAGCGAAAAGCAGTAAACTTTATATTTTACATAAAAATACCCCTTCCTGTACTTCTAGGAAGGGGTTGTAAAGCTAGGCAACCATGCTAGCCTCGCTACACTTTATAACTAGCGTAAGATTATAGATTCATATCCACTAAAATTTTACATTGACTACGATCTTTTGTTAGCAATTCAAAGCCTTTCTCAACAATGTCGTCTAAAGCAATTTTGCTTGTAATTACCGCTTGTCCATCAATGGCACCGCTCGCCAATAGTCGAATTACTTCAGGGAATAAACGGTTATACGCATAAGACCCACTGATCTTTGCTTCCGTCATGACAATCATATTTGGATTGAATTCTACTGGCTTTTCCCAAACACTTACAACTTTAAATTCACCGCCAGGACGAACGGCGCTAACTCCACTTGTAAATGTAGCTTGTACACCCGCAGCATCATTGGCCACGTTTACGCCACCATTTGTTTTTTCTCGGATAAAGGCTACCGCATCTGTATCAACTGGGTTAATACATGTGTTGTCCCAAGTTCTAGTGCCTTTTGTCGGCGTTCCTCAGATACTTCTACAACAAAGATTTCACTGACTCCCGCTGCTTTAACTGCTTGCAACAGCAATAATCCGATTGGTCCGGCTCCAAATATGGCTGCAGTATCCCCAAGCTTTAACTGACTTTGGCGAACAGCGTGAACCGCAACAGCTGTTGGCTCAACAAGTGCACCTAGCTCCAAACCCATCGTTTCTGGTAAAATTAAGCCTTCGACTAGCTTCCTTAAGGTGCCTTAAAAGGCATTTTGTATTCCAAATAAGGCCCTTTTATTGAATAAAGGATTAATTGGACTTTACTTTTGCTCGGCTTCATATAGCGCTTTAATCAGCTTCCAAAGATGATGAAAACCATGTTTATCGCAAAAGATGTTTATACCTATGCCCAAGAAGGAATTGAAAATAAAATTAAGAACGGATGGTTTGAAGAACCCCCGCAAATGGAAAACCGAATCGGAATTATTAAAGGAAGTGAATGAGTGGGACGAGGGGACAGGTTTTGTTGTCCCTCTGTCCCTTACATACTCCTGCTTAAAAATACTAGTCGTTCTATTTCAGAAAATCCGTGTTTTTTGTAAAAACCTTCAGCCGGTATCCCTCTGTCAGTTAATAGTGAAATCATACTTACTCCGTCTGATTTTAATTCTTTTATTAAGTTATTCATCATCTTTGATCCAATGCCAGAATTTTGTTTGTCTGCCACTACACACATTTCATTGATGAAAAATTCGTCGCCACTCCACCAATGTTTTAGATTTCCAAAAATAAATCCTATCATTTCTTCCCCGTCAAAAGCGACAATCCCTTTAAAACCCGGTGTATGTGTGAAATCTTCTAAATAATTCTTAGCCGTTTCCTTTGTCCATTCATCATTCCACGGTTCCTGATTAAAAACATCCATAAATGTACTCGTACATTCCGGGAGGTGTTTTTCTTCAAATAATGCTATTTCCATTTATTTCAACTCATTTCTAAGTGTAGTCGGTTTTTTATATTTAAAACTGTGTTTTTAAGATATGACGCGTAAGACCATGAATGAACAACACCTTTTTTATCTACATGTTTTGGATCAAAGGTGATTTCCACATTAATCCCTTTCGTTTTAAGGTAATCATGATTGTAAATGGTGTTTGCATAACGGTCCCCGCGATCCGGAAATATAGCCGCTATGCCAGCGTTTCATTGACGGACTTGCGACGAAGATGAAATATTTCAAGGATTATGGAAATCAAATGGACTTGCTGTTCCGCTACGCAAAGCGGAAGAAAATCATCAAGGAAAATCCGATGGATGAATTGATCTACCCAGCCTACGTGGACGAGTATAGCAGTCAGGAAGAAGATCAAGGGATCGAATTTTGGGAACGGGATACGGTCAATTATTTCTTGAACCGGACGGAGCAGGAATTTCCGTACCGCGTATATGCGATGTTTCGGACTTTACTATATACTGGCATCCGCAAAGGTGAACTTGGTGCGCTACTCGAATCGGATGTATGCAAAAAAAAAGGAATTGCAGATTAGTAAGAACCTCATTTGGATCAACGAGGAATATCTGTTGCTGCGTCCGAAAACGAAGAATTCGGTGCGCACAATGGTAAAGTTGAAGAAACTGAACAAACAACTACGGGAAGACCGTGGCAATCCCGAAATCGAGAAATTTTTTCCCGCGTCCAAGCGATCTGAAACCAATACGGCTCGCGCATCTGAACGAGCGACTTCATTTCGCCTATAAGAAATTCAAATTGAAAAATATCAGGGTGCATGGGCTGCGGCATACCCACGCTTCTATGTTGTTTGCATCCGGGGCAAGAATGAAAGACATTCAGCAAAGATTAGGACATGCACGTATCAGTACCACAATGGATATTTACACACACATCACCGAAGATGTAGACGGTAGTTTAAGTAAACTTTTGGCGAGCTACTTGAATAAAGAAACCTTCCCAAGCGAAGAAGAATAATGAGGTATAAAAAGGTGTGACACGCGCATGTTCGAATCCCTAAAAACAGCCGAGAGTGAGTCCTTCGAAATTTTTTCGAAAAAAATTACATTCAAATTACATTCACTCGGGTGTTTTTCACCGGTTTTTGGTAAAATAAAGCCCATTTGAAATAAATTCCAAATGGGCGAAATCCTTGATACGATTGGATTTTTAACGTTTTGAGAACTGAGGTGCACGACGCGCGCCTTTAAGACCGTATTTCTTACGTTCTTTCATTCTTGCATCACGAGTTAAGAATCCTTCACGTTTTAAAGTAGAACGATATTCAGGATCTGCTTCTAATAATGCACGAGAGATACCGTGACGAATTGCACCAGCTTGGCCAGTGAATCCACCACCATGAACGTTTACTAATACATCATAAGTTCCTTCTGTTTCTGTAGCAGCTAAAGGCTGGTTAAGAATTAGAAGTTGTGTTTCATATGGGAAATAGTCTCTTGCATCACGACCATTGATTTTAATGTTACCTGTACCTGGTACTAAACGTACACGAGCAGTTGACTTTTTACGACGACCTGTTCCATAATATTGTACTTGTGCCAAAATCATTTACCTCCTTTGATTACCCACGAAGCTCGTAAACTTCTGGTTTTTGTGCTTGATGATTGTGCTCAGATCCTTTGAACACATGAAGTTTCTTAGCCATTTTACGACCTAATGGACCTTTTGGAAGCATACCTTTAACAGTACGCTCAATCATTTCTTCTGTATATTTAGAACGCATTTCTTCAGCATTACGCGCTCTTAGTCCACCTGGATGACCTGAGTGGTTATAGTACATTTTGTCATTTAATTTGTTTCCACTTAATTCTACCTTTTCAGCATTAATGATGATAACATGATCACCAGTATCAACATGTGGAGTGTAAGTTGGTTTATGCTTTCCACGAAGGATAGCTGCAACTTCACTTGCTAGACGACCAAGGCGTTGGCCTTCAGCATCCACTACTAGCCATTTGCGTTCCGTATTAGCTTCATTAGCCATGAAAGTTGTACGCATGATAGTTTCCCTCCAAATTTCATTTAATCGTTCAATTTATTGTTATTCTTATTATTATCATAATTAGTTTCCGGGGCTAATCATGGTTTCTTAAGAAATAAAATGCCATAAATCATATTATAATACATGTGGGGCTGTTGTCAAGCTTCTTCGGTTGCTTTTTCTATTAATTGAGGCTTTACCCATAGGTAACTTTCCACATATAAAGTCCATGAGCGTCTATGGTTTTCCCCACAACTCGTCGATCCCTTTTTTCAAGTAGAATAGGTATATCTTCAGGCTCTCTTTTCCCTTGACCAATATCTAGTAAAACACTAACAAGTATTCTTACCATATTGTACAAAAAACCACTTCCTCGAAAGATAAATTCCACTTGATTATCTTCCCATTTACAAGAAGCTTCATAAATGGTTCTGACTTTATCGCCTTTAACCGTCGCCTTAGAAGAAGAAAATGTCGTAAAGTCATGAGTACCTTCTAAATATTGGCATGCTTCCTGCATTTTTTCCATATCCAGCGAATATGGAAAATGGTACATATAATTTCTCTTAAATAAATCAGGTGTTTCTTGATTTAATATGAAATAATGATATTCCTTCTCTATTACATCGAATCTTGCGTGAAAGTCGGGATGTACCTTCTCCACACTCAGGACATGAATATCATCCGGCAATTGCGCATTTAATGCCTTTTTCCAGCCTGTTTCATGGATCTCCATCGTAGAATCAAAATGTATCACTTGTCCCAATGCGTGTACTCCAGCATCTGTTCTACCTGCACCAATGATACGTATATCTTGACCCTTATGCATTTTACGGAGTACCTTTTCTATCTCACCTTGAACAGTCCGTTTATTTGGTTGTACTTGGTAACCGTTAAATAGGGTTCCATCGTATTGAATAGTACATTTAAACCTTCCCATAAGTGTCAATCCTCATCCATAGGTTCTAGTTACAAATAATAAAATAATGACCACGATAAAAATGATATATACGAATATATCCATTTTTTCAATCTTTAATTCTCTTAGTTTTGATCTTCCTTCTCCACCTTGATACCCCCGTGCTTCCATCGCCATTGCAAGTTCTTCTGCACGCTTAAACGCACTTACAAATAAAGGAACCAATAAAGGTATTACTGCTTTGATACGGTCTTTAATTGGTCCTGTTCTAAAGTCAACCCCTCTTGATGCTTGTGCTCTTGAAATCTTATCTGTTTCCTGCATAAGTGTTGGTATGAATCTTAAAGATATAGACATCATTAAAGCTAGTTCATGTACAGGGAACTTTATCTTTTTTAAGGGCCCTAGCATGTCTTCAATGGCATCTGTAATCTCAATCGGCGTTGTCGTTAGTGTTAAGAGGGAAGTTACTAGAATTAATAGAAAGAAGCGAATGGCTATGGCAATACCTCGAATAACACCACCAGAGTAAAATTTAAAAATCCAATGGTCAAAAACAAGAGTGCCTTCTTTCGTAACAAATAAATGTAGTAAAAAGGTAAATATAATAAGAAACCAGACAGGTGTTAAACCCTTCAGTATAAAACGAATTGGAACCTTTGAAGCAAACATACTAGCAAAAGCAAAAGCAACTAGGATCGCATAGCTTGGTAAATTATTTGCAAAGAATACAATAAAGACAAAAAAGAATATAATCGTAATCTTTGTTCTAGGATCTAGTCGATGTACAATGGAGTTTCCAGGAACATATTGTCCAATAATTAACGAATTATTCATTCCAATTCATCTCCAATCAGAGCCTGTTTGATTTGCTTTGCTAATTGTTCAGTAGATTGATTGGAAAACGGAATAGAAGTATTAAATTTATGATTAAAACTCGCTATAAACTGGACAATTTCTGGTACATCTAATTGAACTTGCTTCAAAGCATCCTTCTGTACAAAGACGTCCTCTGGGGTTCCTTCTAAATATTTCTTACCTTTATTTAAAATGATGACATGATCCGCATACTTTAAGGCATCTTCCATACTATGTGTAACAAGTACAGTGGTTAAACTCTGTTCTTGATGAAGCCTATAAAACATATCCATGATTTCTTTTTGACCTCTAGGATCGAGGCCAGCAGTTGGTTCATCTAAAACTAAAATATCTGGCTTTATTGCAAGAACTCCAGCTATGGCTACCCGACGCATTTGTCCACCACTTAAATCAAATGGGGATCGATCTAGAAGAGTCTCCGAAAGGCCTACCGCTGACAATGCCTCATGCGTTCTTTCTTTAATTTCACTTTCTGATACACCAAAGTTTTCTGGACCAAATCCTATATCCTTTTCAATCGTTTCTTCAAATAATTGATGCTCCGGATACTGAAATACCACACCAACTTTGCTTCGTAACTCTTTCAGGTCACCAGGCTTCTCGTCATGTGTTAATAAATACTTACCTACCTTAACTTTTCCGTCTGTTGGTATGGATAGACCATTTAAATGACTAATAAGTGTTGATTTTCCTGAACCTGTATGACCGACAATTGCTACAAAGGAACCTGATTTTATATGGAAAGATAAATCTTCTAATGCTTTATGCTCAAATGGGGTATTTCTTTGATAAGTATAGCTTACGTTCTCAAATGTAATGTCCATAGCTCCTCCAACAACTCTTCGTGGTTTAAAGGTTCCTTTGATATACTTACGCCAATATCCTTTAATGCGTCTGCTAAAGTAGTAACAAACGGTACATCAAGTCCAATCTTTCTCAGTTCTTCCTTCTCAGTGAAAATCTCCCTTGGTACAGATTCCTTCCATACTTCTCCCTTATTCATAACAATAACTCGATTTGCCTGAACGACTTCTTGTAAATCGTGAGTAATTGTGATGAGAGCTAAACCTTGCTTACTTTGCAGCTGTGATACAGTTTGCATAATCTCTTTACGACCATTAGGATCTAGCATGGCAGTTGCCTCATCTAAAATTAACACTCTTGGAGAAATCGCTAATACACCAGCAATTGCAACCCGCTGCTTTTGTCCACCAGATAATCGATGTGGTTCAGTAAACTGATAATCCGACATTCCTACAGCTTCTAGTGTTGATTGGATTCTTTCCACCATCACTTCTCTGGTTATACCACGGTTTTCCATACCAAAGGCTACATCATCTTGAACGGTTGCTCCAACAAACTGGTTATCCGGATTTTGAAATACCATTCCGACATCTTTACGTATATCCCAAATAGAATCCTCTGTTACTTTCTTTCCACCTATCAAAATTTCCCCTTCTTGAGGAAATAGTAAACCATTGATTAGTTTAGCGATAGTAGATTTCCCAGAACCATTATGACCTATGATTGCGACCCATTCATCTTCTTTAATTGTAAATGTTACATTCTTCAGTACCCAGGGATCTTGCTCACTATATCGAAATGATACATCTTTAAATTCTATTAAATTTCCTGCCATACATAGTCCCCCTGTTAATCTAGTTGGGAAATACAAACCATACAAAAGTATGATGCGAATATGTTGGTTTCCTAGCGTACAAAAAAAGGGCCTGGATTCACCTCGTGAGAGAATTGAGTCCTGCCCTTGCCGCATGTTGTATCATTAAACTAATTCAACGATAGCCATTTTTGCTCCATCACCTTGGCGTTCACCAAGTTTAAGAACACGTGTATAACCACCTTGTCTATCTTCGTAGCGTGCAGCAACATCATCAAATAGTTTTTGAACAACATTGTTGTCATCATCAGCTTCTTTATTATAAAGAAATGCTGCTGCTTGACGGCGCGCATGAAGATCACCACGTTTACCCAACGTAATCATTTTATCAACGATAGTTCTTAGTTCCTTCGCTTTTGCTTCTGTAGTTTCCACACGTTCATGAATAATTAAATCAGAAGCTAAGTTACGAAGAAGTGCCATACGGGCATCTGTAGTACGTCCTAATTTTCTAGCCATGGACTATAACCCTCCCTTTTTTGAAACTCTAGGTGACTGTAAGTATCAGTCGTCTTCACGTAAACCTAAACCAAGATCATTTAGTTTAAGCTTAACTTCTTCTAAAGATTTACGTCCTAAGTTACGTACTTTCATCATATCCTCTTCAGATTTGTTTGTAAGCTCTTGAACAGTATTAATTCCAGCACGTTTTAAGCAATTATAAGATCGAACGGAAAGATCCAATTCTTCAATTGTCATTTCCATTACTTTTTCTTTTTGGTCTTCTTCTTTTTCAACCATAATTTCAGCATTTTGAGCTTCATCTGTTAGGCTAACAAAAATATTAAAATGCTCCGTAATTATTTTTGCAGCTAAAGAAATAGCTTCTTCTGGACGAATGCTTCCATTAGTTGAAATATCTAATGTTAACTTATCAAAGTTAGCGTCTTGTCCTACACGTGTGTTCTCAACTTGGTAAGATACACGTGATACAGGAGTGAAGATGGAGTCAATTGGAATTACACCAATTGCTTGATCATCACGTTTATTTTCTTCAGCTTGACGATAACCACGTCCAGTTTCTGCCGTAATTTTCATATGCAAGTTACCCTTACTGTTTAAGGTAGCTATATGAAGATCTGGATTTAAAACTTCCACATCACTATCATAAGTAAGATCCCGTGCAGTTACTTGTCCTTCACCTTGAACATCAAGTTCTAATGTTTTAGGTTCATCCGAATAGATTTTTAAAGCTAAGTTTTTTAGATTCAAAACTATTTGTGTTACATCCTCTACTACTCCATCAATCGCAGAAAACTCATGCATTGCTCCGTCGATTTGAACGGATGTAACTGCAGCACCTGGAAGTGAGGATAGAAGGATACGACGCAAGGAGTTTCCTAGAGTGGCACCATATCCACGCTCAAGCGGTTCAACCACGAATTTGCCGAATGTAGCATCATCACTAACTTCAACCGTTTCAATTTTTGGTTTTTCAATTTCGATCATTAAATAAAACCCTCCTTTAAAACGTCGAAACCCCGGCTAGACAAAAGTCTAACCGAAATTCCCCAAAGGCAGTTGGCGTTTCTGCACTACCTTATTATTTTACGTACTGGTTTATCATCGATGCTGTAATAGTGACCATAATCACCGACATTTTAGCTATCATAACCCATTATTGACAGGGTGACAAATTCTATACGGTAAAATTAAACACGACGACGTTTTGGTGGGCGACAACCGTTATGAGGAACTGGTGTTACATCTACAATTGCTGTAACTTCTAAACCAGCTGCTTGAAGTGAACGAATTGCAGCTTCACGTCCAGCTCCTGGACCTTTAACAGTTACTTCTAAGTTTTTCATTCCATTTTCAATTGCAGATTTAGCAGCAGTTTCAGCAGCCATTTGTGCAGCAAATGGAGTAGATTTACGAGAACCTTTAAAGCCTAATGCACCTGCAGAACTCCAGCCAATTGCGTTCCCTTGTTTGTCCGTAATAGTAACAATAGTGTTGTTAAACGTTGAACGAATATGTGCTACACCTGATTCAACATTCTTTTTCACACGACGTTTACGAGTATTTGTTTTACGTGCCATTTATGTGAACCTCCTTTACTTATTTTTTCTTATTAGCCATCGTTTTACGTGGGCCTTTACGAGTACGTGAATTATTCTTTGTATTTTGTCCACGAACTGGTAATCCTCGACGATGACGTAATCCTCTGTAAGAACCAATTTCCATTAGACGCTTAATGTTTAATGAAATTTCACGACGTAGATCACCCTCGATAGTATATGCATCTACAGCTTTACGAATATTTGCTAATTCGTCTTCTGTTAAATCACGCACACGAGTGTCTTCAGAAACGCCAGCCTCTTTAAGGATTTTCTGTGCAGTCTTTTTGCCGATTCCATAAATATATGTTAATGAAATTACTACACGTTTTTCACGTGGAATATCAATACCTGCAATACGTGCCATGTATGGATAGCACCTCCTTATTAACCTTGTTTTTGTTTATGCTTCGGATTTTCGCAAATGACCATTACTTTGCCTTTGCGTTTAATAACTTTACATTTTTCGCATATTGGTTTAACAGATGCTCTTACTTTCATAAGTTATTCCTCCTTTTATATGGAGAGTCTATTTATAACGGTACGTAATTCGTCCTCTTGTTAAATCATATGGAGAAAGTTCAACCGTCACTTTATCTCCTGGTAAAATACGAATAAAATGCATGCGAATTTTACCAGAAACGTGAGCCAATACAGTATGGCCATTTTCAAGCTCTACATTAAACATTGCATTAGGCAATGTCTCGGTCACGGTACCTTCGACTTCAATTACATCATCTTTCGCCATCGTGTAGATCTCCCTTCTCAAGTTCAGTCACAATCTCATTTATAAACTTTGATATGGCAAATCGCAATTTCCCATTTGTGACACGACCAGTTTCTAGAAGGCTGTTTTGGACTTCAGGAGAAACATAATCCGTCATCTCAATGTGATGCAGATTCTTTTTCTTTGGTCGATTTGTTTTGCGTTTCTCCCCATCTGCTAGCAAGACATAACGATCATCTACTTGTTCAATAACAATCATATACTGGCCTGCTTCACGTCCTTGCAAAACACGAACAACCTGACCTAACGCGCCCTTAGCACCTTCGTTCAACAAGATCACCTGCACTTAGGCTATAGTTTGTTTGTCACCAATAAAGGTAAATTATAAATAGTGTCACTTTATAAAAAAGGTGTACATGAGTTTTCCCAAACTATCATATTTATTATAACGATTACCAAAGAGAAATGCATCTGTTCGGTGAGAACCGTTAAATTTCGGAATTACTTTTCAAGGAATTCTTGAATATCTTGGAAGACTTTATCTATCTCTTGATCTCCATTTACTTTAACAAGATACCCTTCTGATTCATAAAAATCAAGTAATGGTTGAGTTTGCTCTATATTAACTGATAAACGTTTTTTGACCGTTTCAGCTGTGTCATCGTCCCGTTGAACTAAATGTGAACCATCTTTGTCACAAATCCCTTCAACTTTCGGAGGATTAAATAAAACATGATAAGCTGTTCCACAAGTTGGACAAATTCTACGACCAGTAAGACGCTCCACTAATTTTTCTTCCGGTACATCTACATGAATAACATGATCAAGTGATAAACCTAATTCACTTAGAAGTTGTTGCAAAGCCTCTGCCTGTGCAATTGTTCTTGGAAAACCATCCAGTAAAAAGCCGTTTTTACAATCGTCTTTACTTAAACGTTCTTTTACTATTCCAACTGTAACTTCATCGGGAACAAGCTCACCTTGATCCATGAATTCTTTAGCTCTTTTCCCGAGTTCTGTTCCTTCTTTAATAGCTAGACGAAACATATCCCCTGTAGATATATGAGGGATGTTATATTTATTATTAATTTTGTCTGCCTGTGTACCTTTACCTGCACCAGGTAAACCCATTAATATTAAGTTCATCGTTTTCCCCTCGCTCTTTGTTGGCAGCAGGAAATTACTTAATAAATCCCTTGTAGTGACGTTTCACTAACTGACCTTCTAATTGTTTCATCGTTTGTAACGCAACACCTACAACGATTAGTAAACTTGTGCCGCCAATTTGTACTGCGGTAGGTAGATTAGCAAGACTACCTAAAACCATAGGTAAGACAGCAACAACAGCTAAGAAAATAGAACCAACAAAAGTTAGTCTATTAATTACTCTTGTCAAATATGTCTCTGTATTCTTCCCGGGCCTAATACCAGGAATGTATCCACCTTGCTTTTGTAAGTTTTCTGCCATTTGCTCTGGATTCACTTGAACAAATGTATAGAAATATGAGAAAGCTATAATTAACGCAATATAGATTACCATACCAATAGGTTGTGTATAATCAAATATCTGTGTAATTGTTGCTGCAACCTTTCCATCAAAGAAACTAGCAATCGTACGTGGCGCAATAATAAATGCAACAGAAAATATTACAGGAATAACACCAGCTGCATTTACTTTTATTGGTAGATGAGTTGATTGGCCACCAACCGTAGAACGATTTACCATTTTTTTTGCATATTGGACTGGTATTTTTCTTAATGCCTCGTTAACAAAAATAACGCCAACTATTACGGCCAAAGCAACCAGGGCAATTAAAGCAACAATAACAATATTGATAAACAATTGATCACCAGGATTAATAAAATACTGGCTATACAACTGTGCCACACCATTTGGTACTGCCGCAACAATACCCGCAAAAATGATGATAGAGATCCCATTGCCAACACCATGTTCAGTAATCTGTTCTCCTACCCACATCAAGAATGCAGTACCAGCAGTTAAAACTATAGCAATTACTAAGAACTTCGCAAAGTTAGGATTTTCAATTAACATTCCTCCAGCTAATGCATTAAATCCTATAGACATTGCAATAGCCTGGATAAATGCTAGCACGATTGTGAAATATCGGGTGAATTGAGCAAGCTTTTTGCGTCCCATTTCACCTTGTTTTTTCCATTCAGTAAACTTAGGAACAATATCCATCTGCAATAATTGCATAATGATGGATGCAGTAATGTAAGGCATAATTCCCATTGCAAAAATGGAGAAGTTTTGTAAAGCCCCACCACCGAATGTATTTAGAAATCCAAATACATTTTGCTGATTGTTCATAAAGTCAATAGCATCATTGTTTGTAAATGGTACTGGTATAAATGTACCTAGACGGAAGACAATTAACATAAGTAGAGTGAAAATTATTTTCCGTCTGATATCAGCAACGCGCCATAAATTGGAGAATGTACGAAACATTAAATCACCTCAGTTTTACCGCCCGCTGCCTCAATTGCTTCCTTTGCAGAAGTAGAGAACTTATGAGCTTTTACTGTTAGATTCTTTTCGATAGCGCCTTTTCCAAGTACTTTAATACCTGCATTTAGTTTGCTTACGATACCTTCTTCTAGTAATAGCTCTGGAGTAATTTCTGTTCCTTCTTCAAAGCGATTTAAAGTTTCTAAATTAACTATTGTATATTCTTTACGATTAATATTAGTAAAACCACGTTTTGGTAAACGTTGAAATAAAGGCATTTGTCCACCTTCGAATCCTGGGCGAACACCGCCGCCAGAACGTGCTTTTTGACCTTTATGTCCTCTACCAGAAGTTTTACCATTTCCTGAAGAAGTTCCACGACCAACACGATTTCTGTCTTTACGTGATCCTTCAGTTGCTTTTAATTCATGTAGTTTCATGCGAGCACCTCCTCTTTACACTTATGTTATTAAACTTCTTTTACCGCTACAAGATGAGATACTCTATTGATCATACCGCGTACGGATGGAGTATCTTCAAGAACTACGGATTGACTAATCTTTTTAAGTCCTAATGCTTCAACAGTTTTAACCTGTTTTTCTTTTCTACCTATAACACTCCGTGTGAGGGTGATCTCTAATTTTTTAGACATAGTATTTCCCTCCTTATTATCCTAACAGTTCTTCTATGGACTTACCGCGCAATTTAGCAACATCTGCAGCACGTTTAAGTTGAGTTAAACCATCCATAGTAGCACGAATCATATTGATTGGTGTATTAGAGCCTAAGGATTTAGTTAAAATATCACCTACACCAGCTAACTCTAAGACCGCACGGACTGGGCCACCAGAGATAACTCCAGTACCTTCAAGTGCTGGCTTCATCAATACTTTACCAGAACCATATCTACCATATACTTCGTGTGGGATACTAGTTCCAACTAAAGGCACAGTGATTAAGTTTTTCTTAGCGTCATCGACTGCTTTTTTAATAGCTTCTGGTACTTCTTGAGCTTTACCTGTACCAAAACCTACATGACCGTTTTTATCTCCGACTACAACGATTGCCGCGAAACGCATACGACGTCCACCTTTTACAACTTTCGAAACACGGTTTACCGCAACAACACGTTCTTCAAGATCAAGTTTATTCGGATCGATACTTGTATTCATCCTAGATTTCCCTCCTTCTTCCTTTAGAATTCTAATCCTGCTTCACGAGCTGAATCAGCTAATGCTTTTACACGTCCATGATAAAGGTATCCTCCGCGATCAAATACAACAGATTTAAATCCTTTATCTTGAGCTCGTTTTGCAATTAGTTCTCCGACTACTTTAGCTGCATCGGTATTTGACGTAGATTCAAGATTAACTTCTTTATCTTTAGTAGAAGCACTTGCAACTGTTACTCCAGTCATATCATCTATTAATTGAGCATAGATATGCTTATTTGAGCGATAAACGTTTAAACGAGGACGTTCCATTGTACCAGCTAAATTTCTACGTACACGGTTATGTCTTCTTTTACGTATAACATTTTTGTCAGGTTTTGTGATCATTTACGTCACTCCTTTCTGCTCTTAACCTTTATTACTTAGCAGTTTTACCTTCTTTACGGCGTACATATTCACCAGCATAGCGAATACCTTTACCCTTGTATGGTTCAGGTGGTCTGATCGCTCTGATGTTAGCTGCAACAGCACCAACTAGTTGTTTATCAATACCTTTTACAACAACTTCGGTATTCTTCGGTACATCGATTTCGATTCCTTCGATTTTTTCGATTTCAACTGGGTGAGAATAACCTGCATTAATAACAACTTTATTTCCTTGTTTTTGAACACGGTAACCAACACCAATGATTTCAAGAGATTTCTCAAAACCTTTACTTACTCCTTCAACCATGTTAGCGATGTTGCTTCGAGTAGTACCGTGTAGTGTGCGATGTTCTTTATGATCACTTGGGCGTTCAACAGTAAGAACATTACCATCTATATTAATCTTCATATCATGATGTATATCTAGTGTCAAAGTTCCTTTAGGGCCTTTAACAGTAATTGTATTCCCATCTTGTTTTACTTCTACACCTTCAGGGATTTCAATTGGCTTAAGTCCTATACGAGACATTCATGGCACCTCCTCTAATTAAAAATATTAATTACCAAACATATGCTAATACTTCGCCGCCTACTGCTTGAGAACGTGCTTCTTTATCAGAAAGCACTCCTTTAGAAGTGGAGACAATAGCAATTCCAAGGCCGTTTAGTACGCGAGGTACTTCGCTAGCTTTAGCATATACACGTAATCCTGGCTTACTGATACGTTTAATACCAGTAATAACCTTTTCTTCATTTTGACCGTACTTAAGGAAAATACGTAGAACACCTTGTTTGTTATCTTCAATTACTTCATAATCTTTAACGAATCCTTCACGTTTAAGAATATCCGCTATTTCAGCTTTAATTTTTGAAGATGGTAGTTCTAATTTTTCATGTTTAACCATGTTTGCATTACGAATACGAGTAAGCATGTCTGCAATTGGATCTGTCATAGTCATTACTAAAATACCTCCTTCCCGAATCGGGGATTACCAACTTGCTTTTTTGACACCAGGAATTTGACCTTTATAGGCAAGTTCACGGAAACAAATACGGCAAAGTTTAAATTTACGAATTACTGAATGTGGACGACCGCAACGTTCACAACGTGTATATTCACGAACTTGATATTTTTGTGGACGTTTTTGTTTCGCAACCATTGATTTTTTAGCCACAATTTTCCCTCCTTGTGTTAGCTCTTTAGCTTATTTTTGGAAAGGCATGCCTAGCCCAGCCAAAAGTTCACGAGCTTCTTCGTCAGTGTTAGATGTTGTAACAATAACGATATCCATACCACGAACTTTATTTACCTTATCATAGTTAATTTCTGGGAAAATTAGTTGTTCTTTAACACCCAATGTATAGTTACCACGACCATCAAAAGCCTTTTTAGAGATTCCACGGAAGTCACGTACACGTGGAAGTGATACTGAAATAAGTTTTTGTAGGAATTCGTACATGCGTTCTCCGCGAAGTGTTACCTTAGCGCCGATAGGCATACCTTCACGTAGACGGAAACCAGCGATTGATTTCTTAGCACGAGTAATAAGTGGTTTTTGACCAGAAATTAGAGATAATTCCTCAACTGCACTATCTAATGCTTTAGAGTTTTGAACAGCGTCACCAACACCCATATTGATAACAATCTTTTCTACTTTAGGCACTTGCATTACTGAATTGTAATTAAATTTATTCATTAAAGATGGTACAATTTCATCTTTGTATTTTTCTTGTAATTGATTCATCATGTCGCCCTCCTTCCTGCAGCGAATTATTTATCTAAAACTTCACCGGATTTTTTAGCGATACGTACTTTTTTTCCATCACGTAATTCATATCCTACGCGAGTTGGTTCACCAGTCTTTGGATCGATTGGCATTACATTAGAAACATGGATAGGTGCTTCAATGTTTAAAATTCCACCTTGTGGATTTTCTTGAGAAGGTTTTGCGTGTTTTTTAATCATATTTACGCCTTCTACTAGTACACGTTCCTTTTTAGGGAATGCTTCTAATATTACGCCTTCTTTACCACGATCTTTACCAGACAATACTTTAACTTTATCACCTTTTTTTACATGCATGCTTTACGCACCTCCTTGACACTAAGTTTACGATCTTATAGAACTTCTGGAGCTAGAGATACGATTTTCATGAATTTAGCATCACGTAATTCACGTGCAACAGGTCCAAAGATACGAGTTCCTCTAGGACTTTTATCGTCACGTACAATTACTGCGGCATTTTCATCAAAACGAATATATGATCCATCTTTTCGGCGAGCACCAGATTTGCTACGTACGATAACAGCTTTTACTACGTCACCTTTTTTGACAACGCCGCCTGGTGTTGCCTGTTTTACTGAACAAACAACAATATCACCGATGTTAGCCGTTTTACGACCTGAGCCACCTAATACTTTAATGGTTAACAATTCACGAGCACCAGAGTTATCTGCAACTTTTAAACGAGTTTCTTGTTGAATCATAACACTGTGACCTCCCTTCGGATTTTTTTAAGATCCGACTTATTATATAATTACAGCTTCTTCCACAACTTCGACTAGACGGAAACGTTTAGTAGCTGAAAGTGGACGAGTTTCCATGATTTGAACGATATCTCCAACTTTAGCTTGGTTATTCTCATCATGTGCTTTAAATTTCTTAGAATATTTCACACGTTTACCATATAATTTATGGTTTTTATAAGTTTCTACTAATACTGTGATAGTTTTATCCATTTTATCGGATACAACACGACCAGTGTAAACTTTACGATTATTACGTTCAGACATTTGAGGCTAACCTCCTCTCAGTTAATCAGTTATTAACGTTTAATTCACGTTGGCGAATGACTGTTTTCATTCTTGCAATTGCTTTTCTTACTTCACGAATACGTGCTGTGTTTTCCAATTGTCCAGTTGCAAGTTGGAAACGTAAATTAAATAGTTCTTCTTTTAATGATTTTACTTTTTGTTCAATTTCGGCAGTGGTTAGATCTCTAATTTCATTAGCCTTCATTGTTTTCACCACCAATTTCTTCACGTTTTACAAATTTAGTTTTAATCGGTAGTTTATGAGAAGCAAGACGCAGTGCTTCACGTGCAACCTCTTCAGATACACCAGCGATTTCAAACATAATTTTTCCTGGCTTAACGATAGCCACCCATCCTTCAGGAGCACCTTTACCGGAACCCATACGTACTTCTAAAGGTTTTTTAGTATACGGTTTGTCTGGGAATATTTTAATCCAAACTTTACCGCCACGTTTCATATAACGAGTCATCGCAATACGAGCAGCCTCGATTTGACGACTTGTAATTCTAGCAGGTTCAACTGCTTGTAAACCATACTCACCAAACGCTACGGAAGTACCACCTTTAGCTTGGCCAGTTAATTTAGCACGATGTTGCTTACGATGTTTTACACGTTTAGGCATTAACATAATGCAATTGCCCCCTTCCTTTATTTTTCTTTTTTAGTTGGAAGGACTTCACCACGATAAATCCACACTTTAACACCTAGCTTACCATAAGTAGTGTCAGCTTCTGCAGTGCCATAGTCAATGTCAGCACGTAGAGTGTGTAATGGTACCGTTCCTTCACTATAATGTTCCGCACGAGCGATATCCGCTCCTCCAAGACGACCAGATACTTGTGTTTTAATTCCTAATGCGCCACCACGCATAGCACGTTGAATCGCTTGTTTTTGAGCACGACGGAATGAGATACGATTTTCTAATTGACGTGCAATATTATCAGCTACTAATTTAGCGTTAATATCAACTTTTTTAACTTCCACAATGTTGATGTGTACTCTTTTACCAGTTAGTGCATTTAAAGATTTACGTAGAGCTTCTACTTCAGATCCGCCTTTACCAATTACCATACCAGGTTTACCTGTATGAATAGTAATATTTACACGATTTGCCGCACGTTCGATTTCAATAGAAGAAACAGCAGCAATCTTTAGGCGATTTTCAAGATATTCTCTAATCTTGATATCTTCATGTAATAAGTCTGCATAGTCTTTTCCAGCATACCATTTTGATTCCCAGTCTTTAATAATTCCCACACGAAGACCGGTTGGATGTACTTTTTGACCCACTAACTATCCCTCCTTCTTTTCTGTTACAACCACTGTAATGTGGCTTGTGCGTTTATTTATTCTGCTTGCGCGTCCTTGTGCACGTGGACGGAAACGTTTCAATGTTGGACCTTCATTTACATAAGCTTCTGATACTACTAAGTTATCAGTGTCCATTTCATAGTTGTGTTCTGCATTAGCAATAGCAGATTTTAATACTTTTTCTACTACTGGAGAAGCACCACGTTGTGTATGTTTTAAAATCGCAACTGCTTCACCAACGTTTTTTCCTCGAATTAGATCAACAACTAAACGAACTTTACGAGGAGCAATACGAACTGTTTTTGCAACGGCTTTAGCTTGCATGCATTAACGCCTCCTCTCATTAACGTTTTGTTTTCCTATCATCGCCAGCATGCCCTTTATAAGTACGAGTTGGCACGAATTCACCTAATTTATGTCCGACCATATCTTCGGTAATGTATACAGGAACGTGTTTACGTCCATCATAAACTGCGATTGTATGACCGATAAATTGTGGGAAGATTGTTGAACGACGCGACCAAGTTTTAACAACTTGTTTTTTATCAGTTTCGTTCAATGTATCAATCTTTTTTAATAAATGGTCATCTGCAAAAGGTCCCTTTTTTAAACTACGACCCATGGATAAACCTCCTTCCGCAATTGAAAGACGGGTGATATTTCCCGTCTGTGATTTCGTTTATTTTTTACGTTTACGAACAATATATTTATCAGACGGTTTGTTACGTTTACGAGTTTTGTAACCAAGTGTTGGTTTGCCCCAAGGAGACATCGGTGATTTACGTCCGATTGGTGCACGTCCTTCACCACCACCATGTGGGTGATCATTCGGGTTCATTACAGATCCACGAACAGTTGGGCGTTTACCTAACCAGCGAGAACGTCCCGCTTTACCGACTCTAATCAATTCATGTTCGACATTTCCTACTTGACCAACAGTTGCGCGGCATGTACTTAAGATAAGACGAGATTCACCAGATGCTAAACGAACTAGTGTGTATTTACCTTCACGTCCTAGAATTTGAGCCTCAGTACCAGCCGAACGAGCAAGTTGACCACCGTTTCCTGGCTTCAATTCAACATTATGAATGATAGTACCAACGGGGATATTTTCTAAAGGAAGTGCATTACCAACTTTAATGTCAGCATTTTCTCCTGATTCAACCTCTTGGCCTACTTTAAGTCCTTTTGGTGCTAAAATATAACGTTTTTCTCCATCAACATAATGGATTAATGCAATATTAGCAGTACGGTTTGGATCATATTCAATCGTAGCAACACGTCCTGGTATTCCATCTTTGTTGCGTTTGAAGTCAATAACACGATATTGACGTTTATGTCCACCGCCTTGATGACGAACCGTTAATTTCCCTTGGTTATTACGACCACCACGTTTATATAACGGAGCTAGTAGGGATTTTTCTGGTTGGTCTGTTGTGATTTCTGCAAAATCAGAAACAGACATATTACGACGACCGTTAGAAGTCGGTCTGTATTTTTTAATCGCCATCTTGTTTCCCTCCTTCTCTTAATTTACTTATTAAGCTTCAAAGAAATCTAGTTCTTTACTATCTTCTGATAGTTGAACGATAGCTTTCTTACGATTTGGGCGAAATCCGCCATAACGTCCCATACGTTTAAACTTACCTTTAAGGTTTAATGTGTTAACTTTAATTACTTTGACACCAAAGATAGATTCTACGGCATCTTTAATTTCAGTTTTATTTGCTTTAGTGGATACTTCAAAAGTGTATTTTTTTTCTCCCATTAAATCTGCGGAATGCTCTGTAATGACAGGGCGCTTAATAATATCACGTGGATCTTTCATTATGCAAGCACCTCCCCTGCTTTAACAGCTGCATCTTTAGTTAAGATTAGCTTGTCATGCGTAAGCAAGTCTAAAACATTTAATTCTTCTACTGTTAATACCTTAACAGATTGTAGGTTATTTGCTGAACGAGCAACAACTTCATCTCTATTATCAGTAACGATTAAAGCTTTATCTGCTACTTTTAATGCTTCTAACATGTTAACAACTTCTTTTGTTTTAGGGGCTTCAATAGAGATACCGTCTAAAACTACTAAGTTATCTTCTTTAACCTTAGAAGATAATGCAGATCTAAGAGCTAAACGACGAACCTTTTTCGGTAGTTTATAGCTATAGCTACGTGGTGTAGGTCCGAAAACAGTTCCACCGCCTACCCATTGAGGAGATCGAATTGATCCTTGACGAGCACGTCCAGTTCCTTTTTGACGCCACGGTTTACGTCCACCGCCGCTAACTTCTGAACGATTTTTAACTTTATGAGTTCCTTGACGTAAAGAAGCTCTTTGCATTACAACTGCTTCGTGTAATACATGAGTATTAGGTTCAATACCGAACACCGCATCGTTTAATTCAACTTCTCCTGCATTACTTCCATCTTGATTAAATAGTGCTACTTTAGGCATGACATATCCTCCCTTCGTCTGTAATTAGTTACCTTTTATCGCACTTGTGATTTTAACGTAAGATTTTTTCGCACCTGGAACATTACCTTTAATTAATAGTAGATTTTTTTCAGCATCTACACTAACAATTTCAAGGTTTTGGATTGTAACTTTTTCAGATCCCATATGTCCTGGTAGTTTTTTACCTTTAAATACACGCATAGCATCAATCGCACCCATAGAACCTGGTCCTCTGTGATAGTGCGAACCGTGTCCCATTGGTCCACGTTGTTGTCCGTGACGTTTAATTGAACCTTGGAATCCTTTACCTTTAGAAGTTCCTGTTACATCCACTTTTTCTCCAGCTTCGAAAACATCAACCTTAATTTCTTGACCTATTTCATAATCGTCAAGATTTGCGTTACGGAATTCACGAACGTAGCGCTTAGGGGCTGTATTTGCTTTTTCAGCATGACCTACTTCTGGTTTTTTTGTGCGAGATTGTTTTTTATCTGCAAAACCGATTTGTAGAGCCTCATAGCCGTCGTTTTCTAATGATTTCTTTTGTAAAACTACGTTTGGCTCAGCTTGAATAACAGTAACTGGTACTAATTCACCATTTTCCGTAAATAGTTGAGTCATGCCAATTTTACGACCTAAGATTCCTTTCGTCATCCGTTACACCTCCTATAATTAAACTTAGTTTTATAATTTAATTTCAATGTCCACACCAGACGGTAAGTCAAGTCTCATTAATGAATCAACCGTTTTTGGTGTTGGATCAACAATATCGATTAGACGTTTATGTGTACGCATTTCGAATTGTTCACGTGAATCCTTATATTTATGAACCGCACGTAAGACTGTATAAACTGATTTTTCTGTAGGCAATGGAATCGGTCCAGATACATTCGCTCCAGAACGTTTTGCTGTGTCTACGATTTTTTCAGCAGATTGATCTAATACACGGTGATCATATGCCTTTAAACGGATTCTGATTTTCTCTTTTGCCATTATTTTCCCTCCTTTACGCCCATATCATAACAGACATTCTCCGTGAAAATTCCTTGACAGCCAGCCATGGCAAAGGGGCCGGGCGTGCCAACAACCTCTCACATCATCACTTTATATGACCAACATTAATAGTATATCAAAAGCGATTGGCCAATGCAACCATTACTTTTAGGCTTTTTTTCGGTCACACATCTAGGTATTATACATACTCATATCAACAATTGCAAGTGATTATGGGATTTTTTTAATTTCGGAAACAAAATGCAGCATGATATTTCCTCCCAATGATAAATGGTATAAAAAAACAGGTAACGCAATTATTGCGTCACCTGTTTCAAAATAAGCATTTATTTAATGATTGTTGTTACAACACCTGATCCAACAGTACGTCCACCTTCACGGATAGAGAAGCGAGTACCTTCTTCAATAGCGATTGGAGAGATAAGCTCAACTGTCATTTCAGTGTTATCTCCAGGCATTACCATTTCAGTTCCTTCAGGAAGATTAATAACTCCTGTTACGTCAGTTGTACGGAAGTAGAACTGAGGACGGTAGTTAGAGAAGAATGGAGTGTGACGTCCACCTTCGTCTTTTGACAAAACATAAACTTCAGCTTTGAAGTTAGTATGTGGAGTGATTGAGCCTGGTTTAGCAAGCACTTGTCCACGGTTGATATCTTCACGAGCAACACCACGAAGTAGCGCACCGATGTTGTCACCAGCTTCAGCATAGTCAAGAAGCTTACGGAACATTTCAACACCAGTTACTGTAGTTTTGCTAGACTCTTCGTTAAGACCGATGATTTCAACTTCGTCCCCAACTTTAACTTGTCCACGTTCAACACGACCAGTTGCAACAGTACCACGACCAGTGATTGAGAATACATCCTCTACTGGCATCATGAACGGTTTGTCGTTGTCACGTTCTGGAGTTGGAACATATTCATCAACTGCGGCCATTAGGTCTACAATTGCTTGTTCGTATTTTTCGTCACCTTCAAGTGCTTTTAGCGCAGAACCGCTAATAACTGGTACATCATCACCAGGGAAGTCATATTCAGATAATAAATCACGAACTTCCATTTCTACTAATTCTAGTAATTCTTCATCGTCTACCATATCAACTTTGTTTAAGAATACAACGATTGAAGGTACACCTACGTTACGAGAAAGTAGGATATGCTCACGAGTTTGTGGCATTGGACCATCAGCAGCAGATACTACTAAGATAGCTCCGTCCATTTGTGCAGCACCAGTGATCATGTTTTTAACATAGTCAGCGTGACCTGGGCAGTCTACGTGTGCATAGTGACGAGTTTCAGTTTCATATTCAACGTGAGAAGTTGCAATTGTAATTCCACGTTCTTTTTCTTCTGGAGCACCATCAATTTGATCGTACGCCATAGCAGTACCAGATCCGTTTTTCTTATTCATTACTGTTGTAATCGCAGCAGTTAAAGTAGTTTTACCATGGTCAACGTGTCCAATTGTACCAACGTTAACGTGACTTTTAGAGCGGTCAAATTTTTCTTTAGCCATTTATAGTTCCTCCTTTAAGTAACAAAAATTATATTTTAAATTTTTATGTGTAACTAAGAAATAATAATTAAACTATTATTTCTTAGCCTTCATACATTTGTTATACGTTACATCTACAAAAAAATCAATTATTCTCCTGCATTTTTCTTAATAATTTCTTCAGCAATTGATTTTGGAACTTCTTCAAAGTGATCAAAATGCATTGAATATGTTCCGCGTCCTTGTGTATTAGAACGTAGAGCTGTAGCATAACCAAACATTTCAGATAATGGTACAAACGCTTTGATAATTTGTGCATTACCGCGAGCTTCCATACCCTCTACACGTCCACGGCGTGATGTAACATCACCCATAATGTCTCCCATGTATTCTTCTGGAATAGTAATTTCTACTTTTTCAATTGGCTCTAGAATAACAGGGTTACATTTGTTTTTGGCAGCTTTAAGTGCCATAGATGCAGCAACCTTAAACGCCATTTCGTTAGAGTCAACATCATGGTAGCTACCATCATATAGTGTAGCTTTTACGTCAATTAATGGATAACCAGCTAATACCCCATTTTCCATTGCTTCTTCAACACCTTGTTGAACAGCTGGAATGTATTCACGAGGTACAACCCCACCAACAATGTTGTTAACAAATTCAAAGCCAGCGCCTTCTTCATTTGGTTCAAATTTGATCCAAACGTGACCGTATTGTCCACGTCCACCAGACTGACGTACGAATTTACCTTCAACTTCAGCCGCTGCTCGGAATGTTTCACGATATGCAACTTGTGGGGCACCAACATTTGCTTCAACTTTGAATTCACGTTTTAAACGGTCAACAATAATATCTAGATGTAGTTCACCCATACCAGAGATGATTGTTTGACCAGTTTCTGGGTTTGTTTCAGTTCTGAATGTTGGATCTTCTTCAGCAAGTTTACCTAAAGCAATACCCATTTTATCTTGGTCAGCTTTTGTCTTAGGCTCAATAGCTACTGAAATAACTGGTTCTGGGAATTCCATGGATTCCAAGATTACTAAGTTCTTTTCATCACATAATGTATCCCCAGTTGCTGTGTCTTTCAAACCAACTGCTGCAGCGATTTCTCCAGAATAAACTGTTGAAATTTCCTCACGGTGGTTTGCATGCATTTGTAGAATACGTCCAACACGTTCACGTTTATCCTTCACAGAGTTCTTCACATAAGAACCAGAATCTAATGTTCCGGAATATACACGGAAGAATGTAAGTTTACCAACGTACGGGTCAGTCATTACTTTAAATGCAAGTGCAGAAAATGGTTCACTATCATCTGATGGGCGAGTTACTTTTTCTTCAGTTCCTGGAATGATACCTTCGATTGGAGGAATATCCGTTGGAGCTGGAAGATAATCAATAACTCCGTCCAACATCAATTGAACACCTTTATTTTTAAATGCTGATCCACAAAATACTGGATAGAATTCAACATTCAAAGTAGCTTTACGAATAGCGGTTTTTAACTCATCGATACTGATTTCTTCACCTTCAAGATATTTTATCATTAGGTCTTCATCAGATTCTGCTACCGCCTCAATAAGATTAGCTCGTAATTCTTCAGCTTGATCTCTTAATTCTTCAGGAATTTCACGAGATTCATCAGTAGTACCTAAGTCATCTAGGTAATAATGAGCTTCCATGTTGATTAGGTCGATGATTCCCTCGAATTGATCTTCAGCACCGATTGGTAACTGAACTGGGTGTGCGTTAGCACCTAGACGGTCTTTCAAAGTCTTTGTAGAATATAAGAAATCCGCACCAGTTTTATCCATTTTATTAATGAATACTATTCTTGGTACACCGTATGTTGTAGCTTGGCGCCAAACTGTTTCTGTTTGAGGTTCTACACCAGATTGTGCATCAAGTACTGTAACCGCACCATCAAGCACACGTAATGAACGTTCAACTTCAACTGTGAAGTCTACGTGACCAGGTGTGTCGATAATGTTAATGCGGTGACCTTTCCACTGAGCTGTTGTTGCAGCAGAAGTAATCGTAATACCACGTTCTTGCTCCTGCTCCATCCAGTCCATTTGCGAAGCACCTTCATGTGTTTCACCAATTTTATGAATACGTCCTGTATAGAAAAGAATACGTTCGGTAGTTGTTGTTTTACCGGCATCAATGTGTGCCATAATACCGATATTACGCGTCTTTTCCAAGGAGAACTCTCTAGCCATGTATTTCTCTCCTTTCTATTACAAACTAACTAATGTTCGTATACTATTACCAACGGTAGTGAGCAAATGCTTTGTTAGCTTCAGCCATTTTATGCATTTCTTCACGTTTCTTAACAGATGCACCTGTATTATTAGAAGCATCTAGAATTTCATTAGCAAGACGTTCTTCCATAGTTTTTTCTCCACGAAGACGTGAATAGTTTACTAGGTAACGTAATCCTAATGCTTGACGTCTCTCAGGACGCACCTCAACTGGTACTTGGTAGTTTGAACCACCAACACGACGAGCGCGAACTTCAAGTACAGGCATTACATTCTTCATTGCCTGTTCAAACACTTCCATTGGATTTTGTCCACTTCTCTCTTGAACAAGCTCAAATGCTTTATAAAGGATTTTTTGAGCTTTACCACGTTTACCATCAACCATGATTTGGTTAATTAAACGTGTAACTAATTTTGAATTGTATAGCGGATCTGGCAATACATCACGTTTTGGTACTGGACCTTTACGAGGCATATGACATCCTCCTTTCACTTAATGTTGATTTGAAATTAATTATTTTTTCGCTTTTGGCTTTTTAGTTCCGTATTTAGAACGACTTTGCATACGTCCTTCTACACCTGCAGTGTCAAGCGCACCACGAACAATATGGTAACGTACCCCTGGTAAGTCTTTAACACGACCTCCACGGATTAATACAACACTGTGTTCTTGTAGGTTATGGCCAATCCCTGGGATGTACGCAGTTACTTCCATGTTGTTTGATAAACGTACACGTGCATATTTACGTAATGCAGAGTTTGGTTTTTTAGGAGTTAGTGTACCAACACGAGTACAAACACCACGTTTTTGTGGAGAATTTACATCAGTTAATGATTTTTTAAAGCTGTTGTAACCTTTGTTAAGTGCTGGAGAGTCAGAAGCTTTAGATTTACTAACTCGACCTTTGCGTACAAGTTGGTTAATTGTAGGCATTTTTGTTTTCCTCCCTTCCTTGTTTAATACTGTAATATAATTGCAGTAACTAGATAGTTTTTCGGCATTTGTAATCCCACACATCCAGGCGGTTCATTTTATAGTAAAAAAATCCAGAGGCTTGACCTCTTAATTAATTACCTTTACCGCAACTACAGACGCATCAACTTCAATGCCACATACGACACCCAACTTCCTTTTGGAATCGACTGACTTACGTGGTATATCAAGTTCATCCGCTAAACTAGCTACTTTTTGCGTTATATGCTCATCAGCATCATTAGCAATAAACACTTCACTTACTTCGCCATTTTTCATAGCTTTCAGTGTTTGTTTAGTCCCAATTATTAGACGTGATTTGACTTGTGTTACTTTATCATAAGACATCTATCATCGTATCCTCCAAAGCAACAAGAATAATCGGAAGCACCTTGAATATAGTACCATTCTACTTTTTTAATGTCAATATCAAATGTCTATTTTTTTTGGTGCTTCCTAACAATTATTCCTTTTTGGTTAGATTAATTATTGTACTATTTCCGTTTCTATCTCTTCTGAAACTTCTTCTTCAGGTTTATCTAATATTGGTTTAATGCGACGATATTGTTGCATCCCTGTACCCGCTGGAACGAGTTTACCAATAATAACATTTTCTTTAAGTCCAAGTAATTCATCACGTTTACCTTTAATCGCAGCATCTGTAAGAACTCTTGTCGTTTCTTGGAAGGATGCAGCTGATAAGAATGAATCTGTTTCAAGAGATGCTTTCGTAATACCAAGTAATACTGGTCTACCTGTTGCAGGGTTACCGCCGTCAAGTAACACAGATTTGTTCGCTTCTTTAAATTGATGTAACTCAAGTAACGAACCTGGCAATACATCCGTATCTCCCGAATCAACAACTCTAATCTTACGTAACATTTGTCGTACCATTACTTCAACGTGTTTGTCGCCAATTTCTACCCCTTGCATACGATATACACGTTGAACTTCGCGTAGAATATAAGCTTGAACACCTTCTACACCTTTAACACGTAATAAATCTTTCGGATCAATGGAACCCTCTGTCAATTCTTGCCCAGCTTCTACTGCGTCACCTATAGATACCTTAAGTCTAGCATTATAAGGTACCGCATAAGAACGCTGTTCCACATCGCCTTGGATAACAATCTCTTGTTTATCTTTGTTTTCATTTATCTCTAGGACACTACCGTAAATTTCAGTAATAACCGCTTGTCCCTTAGGATTACGTGCCTCGAATAATTCTTGGATACGAGGTAAACCTTGTGTAATATCATTACCTGCTACCCCACCTGTATGGAATGTACGCATTGTTAACTGTGTACCTGGTTCCCCGATAGATTGTGCTGCGATAATACCCACAGCTTCACCCACTTCCACATCAGAACCTGTAGCAAGGTTACGTCCATAACATTTTTGACATACACCGTGTTTAGTATTACATGTAAATGCTGAGCGGATAGTAACCTTTTCAATACCTGCTTCAACAATTTCTTTAGCTTGGTCTTCTGTCATTAACTCATTCTTGTTAACTATTACCTTGCCAGTTTCAGGGTGTTTAACAGTCATAAATGCAGTACGTCCTATTAGTCGGTCAATTAATGGTTCAATAACTTCGGTACCATCAACTAATGCTTCTACCTCTAGTCCGCGATCCGTTCCACAATCTTCCTCGCGAATAATAACGTCCTGTGCAACATCTACCAAACGACGAGTTAGATATCCAGAATCCGCAGTCTTAAGCGCGGTATCAGCAAGCCCTTTACGTGCACCGTGAGTTGAAATAAAGTATTCCAATACCGTTAACCCTTCACGGAAGCTAGATTTAATCGGTAGTTCAATAATCTTACCAGCCGGGTTAGCCATTAGTCCACGCATACCAGCAAGCTGTGTAAAGTTAGACGCGTTACCACGTGCACCCGAATCACTCATCATGAATATTGGGTTTCGGTTACTTAGGGATTCCATAAGTTTAGCTTGGATCGTATCCTTTGTAGTGGTCCAGATAGAGATAACACGGTCATAACGTTCCTCTTCTGTAATAAGACCACGACGGAATTGTTTTAGCACTTTATCTACCTTTTCTTGTGCCTCATCTAAGATTGCTTGTTTTTCAGGTAATACTACAATATCAGCGATACCTACTGTCATCCCAGCTTTTGTAGAATAGCTGAAACCCAAATCTTTCATTCGGTCAAGCATTTTAGATGTTTCTGTAATTTTATATCGTTTAAATACTTCCGCAATAATGTCTCCTAAGAAACCTTTCTTAAATGGTTTAACTAATTCACGATTCTTAATTTCATCTTTAATATTTGTTCCCATACTAACAAAATAATTCTCTGGAGTTTTTTCCTCTAGATTCAATCGTGTTGGTTCGTTTATAAACGGGAACGATGCTGGTAAAATTTCATTGAAAATTAGTTTTCCAACAGTAGTTAGCAATAACTGGCTATTTTGTTCTTCAGTGAAAGTTTGGTTGTTTAAACTTGAAGCCTTAACCGCAACTCTCGTATGAAGGTGAACATAACCATTTTGATAAGCTATCCTTGCTTCATTGATATCTTTAAATACACTACCCTCACCAACTGCATTTTCACGTTCAAGTGTTAAGTAGTAGTTACCTAATACCATATCCTGGGACGGTGTAACAACCGGTTTTCCATCCTTTGGATTAAGAATATTTTGAGCCGCAAGCATAAGAAGTCGTGCCTCAGCCTGTGCTTCAGCTGATAGTGGAACGTGAACAGCCATTTGGTCACCATCAAAGTCCGCATTGTATGCAGTACATACTAGTGGATGCAAACGAATTGCTCGACCCTCAACCAAAGTTGGCTCAAATGCTTGAATACCTAATCTATGCAAAGTCGGTGCGCGGTTTAGTAATACCGGATGTTCTTTAATGACATCTTCAAGCACATCCCATACATCTGGATGAACGCGTTCGATTTTACGCTTAGCTGATTTAATGTTATGAGCTAGACCTCTTTCCACTAACTCTTTCATTATAAATGGTTTGAATAATTCTAATGCCATCTCTTTAGGAAGTCCACATTGATACATTTTAAGGTGAGGACCAACAATAATAACAGAACGTCCAGAATAGTCTACACGTTTACCAAGAAGATTTTGACGGAATCTTCCTTGTTTCCCTTTCAACATATGAGACAGTGATTTAAGTGGTCTATTACCTGGTCCTGTGACAGGACGTCCCCTTCTACCATTATCAATCAAGGCGTCAACAGCTTCTTGTAACATACGTTTTTCGTTTTGCACAATAATGCTTGGCGCACCTAAATCTAATAGTCGTTTCAAACGATTATTACGATTAATAACACGTCGATATAGATCATTTAAATCAGAGGTTGCAAAACGTCCACCATCAAGTTGTACCATCGGACGAATTTCCGGTGGAATGACAGGTAGAACATCTAGTACCATCCAATCAGGTTTATTACCTGAATTACGGAATGCTTCTAATACTTCTAGTCGTTTGATTGCTCTAGTACGACGTTGTCCTTGAGCAGTTTTTAACTCTTCTCTTAGAGTTTCCACTTCTTTTTCTAAATCAATATCTTGCAATAATTTACGAATTGCTTCCGCACCCATTTGTGCCTTGAATGTATTGCCGTATTTTTCATAATATGCTCGATATTCTTTTTCAGAAAGAAGTTGTTTTTTCTCTAACGGTGTACTTCCTTGATCAGTCACAATATAGGCAGCAAAGTAGATTACTTCTTCTAGCGCTCTTGGCGACATATCTAATACTAGACCCATACGGCTAGGAATTCCTTTGAAATACCATATATGAGATACAGGTGCAGCTAATTCAATATGCCCCATACGTTCGCGACGCACTTTAGATTTGGTGACTTCAACTCCACAGCGATCACAAACTACACCCTTATAACGTACACGTTTGTATTTACCGCAATGACATTCCCAGTCTTTTGTTGGGCCAAAAATACGCTCGCAGAAAAGGCCATCTTTCTCCGGTTTTAACGTACGGTAATTTATGGTTTCTGGTTTTTTAACCTCACCATATGACCAAGAGCGGATTTTTTCCGATGAAGCTAAGCCAATTTTCATATACTCAAAATTATTTACATCTAGCAAGGAGCCTTCCTCCCTTTTAATGTGCGTTTTTTCATCCAATTTTCAAATAGAGAATTGATGGTATGATGAACCATCAATTCTCTTATATATTCTATTTTCCTTCTACTTCAACTTCCAAGTTCAGTTTACTAGCAGAGTGGGTATCATCTTCTTCTAAATCACGCATGTCGATTTCGTCTTCATGGCTGTTAAGCATTTTAACATCCATACCAAGACTTTGTAGTTCTTTAATTAAAACTTTAAACGATTCTGGTACACCAGGCTCAGGGACGTTATCGCCTTTAACAATGGATTCATAGGTCTTAACACGGCCTACAATGTCATCCGATTTAACTGTTAGGATTTCCTGTAATGTGTATGCAGCACCATAAGCTTCTAAGGCCCACACTTCCATTTCTCCAAACCGTTGTCCACCGAACTGTGCTTTACCACCAAGTGGTTGTTGCGTTACTAATGAATAAGGTCCAGTTGATCTCGCATGCAGCTTATCATCGACCATGTGAGCCAATTTAATCATATACATTACTCCGACAGAAACACGGTTGTCAAAAGGGACACCTGTTCTACCATCATAAAGTACGGTTTTCGCATCTCTTGACATGCCAGCCTCTTCTAGGGTTTCATATACATCTTCTTCTGTTGCACCATCAAATACTGGTGTAGCAACATGAATGCCTAAAAGTCTAGCTGCCATACCTAAGTGAAGCTCAAACACCTGTCCGATATTCATTCGCGATGGTACACCTAGTGGGTTTAACATGATATCAACAGGCGTTCCATCTGGTAAGAATGGCATATCTTCTTCAGGTAATATTTTGGAGATTACCCCTTTATTACCGTGTCGACCAGCCATCTTATCTCCTTCATGGATTTTACGTTTTTGCACAATATACGCACGCACCAATTGGTTTACTCCAGGTGGTAACTCATCGCCGTCTTCACGGTTAAAGATTTTAACATCTAATACTATACCGCCTGCACCATGTGGAACACGCAAGGATGTATCACGTACTTCACGCGCTTTTTCACCAAAGATAGCATGCAATAATCTTTCTTCTGCAGATAATTCCGTAACTCCCTTAGGCGTTACTTTCCCAACTAGGATATCCCCATCAGTAACTTCAGCACCAACACGGATTATTCCATTCTCATCCAAGTTCTTCAATGCATCTTCACCGACGTTAGGAATATCACGAGTAATTTCTTCAGGTCCCAGTTTTGTATCACGAGATTCGGATTCATATTCTTCAATATGAATAGATGTGTAAACATCGTCCTTTACAAGCCTTTCACTCATGATGATCGCATCTTCATAGTTGTAACCTTCCCATGTCATGAAAGCAACTAGAACGTTTTGACCTAATGCCATTTCTCCGTCTTGCATAGATGGGCCGTCTGCTAAAACTTCACCCTTTGTTACACGATCGCCTTCTTTAACAATTGGGCGCTGGTTAATACATGTTCCTGCATTCGAACGAATAAATTTTTGAAGTTTGTATCGATCTAGATCACCTTGAACTTCTTTCCCGTTCACTTCAGATACACGACGCACAAGCACTTCTTTCGCTTCAACTCGTTCTACAATCCCCTCATGCTTACAAATCAATGCAGCACCTGAGTCTTTACCATTCACATATTCCATTCCCGTACCAACAATTGGTGCTTGTGGTTTGATTAACGGCACTGCTTGTCGTTGCATGTTCGCTCCCATAAGGGCACGGTTTGAGTCATCATTCTCTAAGAAAGGAATACACGCCGTTGCAGCAGATACAACCTGCTTAGGGGAGACATCCATATAGTCTATTTTCTCTCGATCAACAACAATGTTTTCCCCTCTAAATCTTGCAATTACTTCATCGTTTTCGAATATATTCTCCTCATTTAAAGGAGCGTTTGCTTGAGCGACAATGTAATTATCCTCTTCGTCAGCAGTTAAATAATCAATTTTATTCGTAACTTTACCAGTATCTGGGTCAACTCGACGATACGGAGTTTCAATAAATCCGTAATCATTCACTTTTGCAAAGGATGATAAAGAGTTAATTAGACCGATGTTTGGTCCTTCAGGTGTTTCGATAGGACACATACGACCATAGTGTGAATAGTGAACATCTCGCACTTCCATACCAGCACGCTCACGAGTCAAACCACCAGGTCCTAATGCAGATAGACGACGCTTGTGCGTAAGCTCTGCCAATGGATTCGTTTGGTCCATAAACTGAGATAACTGGGAACTACCAAAGAACTCCTTAATAGAAGCAATTACTGGTCTAATATTAATTAGCTGTTGCGGCGTTACACTTGACGTATCTTGTATGGACATTCTCTCACGGACTACACGTTCCATACGTGAAAGTCCAATACGGAATTGGTTTTGTAATAACTCACCAACGGATCGCAACCTACGATTACCTAGGTGATCAATATCATCTGTATCCCCAACTTCATGAAGGAGATTAAAGAAATAACTAATTGAGGCTAAGATGTCAGCTGTTGTAATATGCTTCGTATCTTTGTCAACATTACCATTTCCGATTACATTAAGTACTCTTTCTCCACTTGGGTCTGTTGGGTCAATGATTTTCACCGTTTGCAAAGTGATTTCATCATCTAGAACCCCATCATGTGGTTGAAACGTGTTTTCGCCAAGCATATTTTCAGTACGTTCTAAATATGGAATTAACTTATTCAATAATTTACGTTCTAATCGGTCGCCTTTTTCAGCTAAAACTTCACCAGTTTCCGGATCAACTATTGTTTCAGCTAAAACTTGGTTAAATAAGCGATTTTTTATATTAAGCTTTTTATTCATTTTATAACGACCTACATGTGCAAGATCGTAACGTTTCGGATCGAAAAATCTAGAAACTAGTAGACTTTTAGCGTTTTCCACTGTTGGTGGCTCACCAGGACGTAATCGCTCATAAATCTCGAGCAAGGCCTTTTCAGAAGTCTCTGTATTATCTTTTTCTAATGTATTTTTAAGGTAATCATTTTCACCAAGTAAATCTATGATTTCCTGATCGGTACCGAATCCAAGTGCACGTAAAAGTACAGTTATTGGCAATTTTCTTGTACGGTCAATTCGTACATGGGCTACATCCTTAGCATCCGTTTCAAATTCAAGCCATGCGCCTCGATTCGGGATAACTGTTGCTCCAATACCGCGCTTACCATTTTTATCGATCTTATCATTAAAATAAACGCTTGGAGAACGTACAAGCTGAGATACAATGACACGTTCAGCACCATTTATAATAAATGTTCCTGTATCAGTCATTAATGGGAAGTCTCCCATAAACACTTCTTGTTCTTTTACTTCACCGGTCTCGTTATTAATTAAACGAACCTTCACACGAAGGGGAGCATTATACGTAACATCTCTAGACTTTGACTCATCCACATCATACTTCGGCTCACCTAAACTATAATCTACGAATTCAAGTGATAAATTTCCTGCGAAATCCTCAATAGGAGAAATATCCTTGAACATCTCTCTTAATCCTTCTTCTAAAAACCAATCATATGAAGAAGTTTGAATCTCAATTAAATTTGGTAGCTCTAATACCTCATTAATACGTGCATAGCTCCTACGTTTTCGGTGCCGTCCATATTGAACTAGTTGACCTGCCAACTGCTTCACCCCTTAAATAATACGTTTTGTAGAAGTTAATTCTACTATTTTACAAAGGCATGTATATATATAAAACACAGCCAATCAAAAATTGGATATGTTTTGACACAAGATTCACACCTCATAACAATGAGGTTTATAGAAATGCTTTATAAAACAGAAATATGTAGCCACCTATCTATTAGAGCGTATGATCTATAGGATGAAAACTATAACCCCTCTAAAGTTGTAACCTTTTTCGCAAATAATAGTTTACAGATAGATTGATTAAACGTTATAATAAGAAAAAGTAAAAGTAATATTTTCTTTAAAAACCCCGTTTACCTTCCATTATAACAGTTTTTCCTATCATCCATTAATTATACATATTTATTTTATAAAGATCCCTTGACATAAAAATCCCATTATTAGCATCTTCCAATGTTAACACAAGAGGCCTGTTTGGTCAAACATTTATTGCCTTAAAAATATAATAACCTTTATCCCTGGCCATGATATCTACCTCGCCAAATAGCGTTTCAAGTTTCTTTTTCGCCGATGGGGCTCCTTGCTTCTTTTGAATTACCACCCACAACTCGCCATTCGGAAGTAAAACATCTTTTGAATCTCCAAACATATCGTGAACAAGCTTTTTTCCAGCTCTAATTGGAGGATTAGTTATAATAGAGGCGAACTTTCGATCCTTAACATTTGTTGTACTATGACTTTGGATAATTTCAGTGTTATTCTCCACATGATTTTCCATAGCATTTCTTTTTGCTAATTCCAGTGCTCTATTATTAACATCGACCATAATAACATTACGTTTTTGGAAGCTTTTAGCTAAGGAAATACCTATTGGGCCATAGCCGCATCCTAGATCTAAAAAATCACCATCAATTGAAGGTTCGTTAAAGGTTTCAATTATTAATCTAGAACCGAAATCTACTTCATTTTTCGAAAAGACACCTATGTCGCTAGTAAAAGTAAATTCCTTTTCTCTTAAATTATATTTCCAAGTCTTTGGTGAACTTTTTGATTGAGGTTGTTGTGAAAAGTAATGCTCTGACATTCGGCACCTACTTTACTAATATAATAGCGTAAGTCCAGTTCTTATTTGGACTGAAAAACAGAAGAATTTATTATAGTTGAAAAGAGCTCGGTCGAATATCGACGAGCTCTATTATTTTTATATACTTTAATTATTTAACTTCTACAGATGCTCCAGCTTCTTCAAGTTTAGCTTTAACTTCTTCAGCTTCATCTTTAGAAACGGCTTCTTTAACAGCTTTAGGAGCGTTATCTACTAGATCTTTAGCGTCTTTCAAACCAAGACCAGTGATTTCGCGTACAGCTTTAACAACTTTGATCTTAGATGCTCCAGCACTTTCAAGTACAACATCAAATTCAGTTTTTTCTGCAGCAGCGTCTCCACCTGCAGCTGCGCCTGCAACAGCAACTGGTGCTGCAGCTGTAACTCCAAATTCCTCTTCGATTGCTTTAACTAAGTCGTTCAATTCTAAAACAGTCATTTCTTTGATCGCGCTAATCATTTCTTCTTTAGTCATGATATATTGCCTCCTAATTTATAATTTAATATATTTATTATTTTCCAGTTATTAAGCACCTTGTTCTTCTTTTTGTTCTGCAACAGCTTTAGCCGCATAAGCAAAGTTGCGAATCGGTGCTTGTAGTACGTTAAGCAACATAGAAACCATACCTTCGTAGTTTGGTAGGTCTGCAAGTTCGTTGATTTGATCAAGAGTAGCAATTTTACCTTCGATGATGCCACCTTTAATCTCTAAAGCTTCATGTTCTTTGCCGAATTCCTTTAAAATTCTAGCAGGAGCAACCGCATCATCATTACTGAATGCTAGAGCAGTTGGTCCAACTAAAGTTTCGTTTAGTTCACTTAGTTCAGCTGCATCTGCCGCACGACGAGTCATAGTATTTTTATATACTTTGAATTCAACTCCTGCTTCACGTAATGTTTTACGTAATTCAGTAAGCTCACTAACGTCAAGTCCACGATAATCCACAACTACTGTAGTTTGGCTATTACGGAATTTATCAGTAATTTCCTCTACTAGTTGTTTCTTTTGTTCGATAATACCAGACATTGTTCCACCTCCCAATTATTCTCATATACCGTAGCTATAGTTAATCTAGAGCGATCATATCGAAAAAGCCCTCATGTAGACATGAGGGCTTTTTATTACAAACGTAAATTATCCATTCCAGAAAATTTGTTTATAAAAACCTCGGTAGGATCATTAAGCTTTATATAGCCCCTACTGTCTACGGTATAACATATTATTTTATAACAACGGAAATTATTATAACAAACCCATAAAAGGATGTCAATAACTAATTAACGAAAATCAGAAACATCTACTCTGATTCCAGGTCCCATTGTAGATGAGATAGAAACATTCTTCAAGTATGTTCCTTTTGCAGATTGTGGTTTAACTTTAACAATCTGTTCTACTAATGCTTTGAAGTTATCAGCTAGTTTTTCATTATCAAATGAAATTTTACCGATTGTAACATGAATATTTGATGATTTATCTACACGATATTCGACTTTACCAGCTTTAATTTCATTAACTGCTTTTTCTACATCAAAAGTAACTGTTCCAGTTTTAGGGTTTGGCATTAAACCTTTAGGTCCTAATACACGTCCTAATTTACCAACTTCTGCCATCATATCTGGAGTAGCAACGATAACATCAAACTCGAACCAACCTTGGTTGATTTTGTTAATGTATTCAGCATCTCCAACATAATCAGCGCCTGCAGCTTCAGCTTCTTTTACTTTATCGCCTTTAGCGAACACTAGTACGCGTTGTGTTTTACCAGTACCATGTGGTAAAACCATAGCACCACGGATTTGCTGGTCTGCTTTCTTAGGGTCTACCCCTAAACGAAACGCTACTTCAACTGTTTCATCAAATTTAGCTTTAGCAGCATCTTTTGCTAGTTGAACAGCTTCTGTAATTTCATAAGATTTACTACGATCAATAAGCTTTGTAGCTTCTTGATACTTTTTACCTCTTTTAGCCATTATATTTCCTCCTCTATTGTGGTTATAACGGTAATACCTCCCACTTATAAAAGCGTGATAACTTTTATAAATCGTGTGATCGTTTTATCACACTCACGAAAAAGGTTGCGATTTATGGCAATACTCGCAACCCTATACCGTATTAAGAAATCATTCTAGCAGTTTAGCGACCTGCTAGATTAGTCTTCAATAACAATTCCCATACTTCTTGCAGTACCTTCAACCATACGCATCGCTGATTCTACATCAGCTGCATTAAGGTCAGGCATTTTTGTTTCTGCAATTTCTTTTACTTTATCGCGTTTAAGCGTAGCAACTTTATTACTATTTGGTTCACCTGACGCTTTATCAATTCCAGCTGCTTTTTTAAGTAATACAGCTGCAGGTGGAGTTTTAGTGATAAATGTAAATGAACGGTCTTCAAATACTGTAATTTCTACAGGAATGATTAGACCTGCTTGTTCTTGTGTACGCGCATTAAACTCTTTACAGAATCCCATAATGTTAACACCCGCTTGACCTAATGCTGGTCCAACTGGTGGCGCTGGATTAGCTTTACCTGCTGGGATTTGCAATTTAACTACTTTAATTACTTTTTTAGCCACGAGACACACCTCCTTAAAGTCCGTGATGTGGTAATAGGGGTAATATGTCCCCTCCCACTCATATTAAACACTCATACTCAGAGTGTGAATTAACATAGGAATTTTATCATGAATAATAAAATAATGCAAGGTTTTGTCTAAACAATATATAAGGTTGTTCAAACAGTCCGGTGAAAATGACTCTTCGCATTTCTTCGTTGGCTTGCTTTTCATCCTCTTTTTTGAACACACATTATAGCTATAACTTTTCTACTTGAGAGAAGTCAAGTTCTACAGGAGTTTCCCTACCAAACATATTCACATGGACTTTGATCTTTTGCTTATCAACGTCAATGTTTTCAATGGTTCCTGTGAAGTCAGTAAATGGTCCTTCTTTCACACGGACATTTTCTTGCAATTCGAAGTCAACTTCAACACGGGTTTCGTCAACACCCAACTGTTTTAATAGAGTGTCTACTTCATCCGGTAAAAGAGGTGTTGGCTTCGATCCATGTCCACTTGATCCAACAAACCCAGTTACTCCTGGGGTATTACGTACAACATACCATGAGTCATCTGTCATGATCATTTCTGTCAAAACATACCCAGGGAAAAACTTCTTTTTCACTACTTTTTTCTTACCATTTTTAATTTCAGTTTCTTCCTCTTCTGGTACAATGACACGAAAGATTTTTTCTTCCATGCCCATTGTTTCAACACGTTTTTCTAAATTCATTTTTACTTTATTTTCATATCCTGAATACGTATGAACTACATACCATTGTTTCTCCATTAAACTAGGGCGATTTAGCCCTTCCCTCCCTTAGATACTTTTAGAATTTTATGCAATTTAAAAAACCCGTTTTTTTGCGGGTTTTTGCGTCATCATTATTTATTATTAATTATTAACATTATAACATAATTATAACACAATTATTCAAAAGGTTACTAAAGGAGATTTAATCCTAAAGATATTAACTGATCTATAACCATAAAGAATATGGACATTAACACTACAGTAGTAACGACTATAATTGTATAGTTGATTAATTCTTTCCCTTTAGGCCAACTAACCTTCTTCATTTCTCTCGAAACATTATTTAAGAATTTAAACAAAGTTGTACCCCCCTACTCTACCAAATGCATTCACTAAAGAACCCATTTATTTCGTCTCGCGATGCAATGTGTGTTTTCCACATATCTTGCAAAATTTGCGTACTTCTAAACGAGTAGATTTTGTAGATACATTTTTATTAGTTGAATAGTTTCTACTTGAACATATTGCACACGCTAGAGTAACCTTTTTGTTCATATTTTCACCTTTATACTGAAGTTTCTCTTCTTTTAAATGTAGCATGGTATACTACATGATGTCAATAAATCAACATTTTACACATACTTTCATTATAGCTTAATCTCAATTTCATTAAATTCTAATAGCTGTTCTAACTTTTTCTTCACCCGCTGAAGCGCATTGTCAATTGACTTCACATGTCTTTTTAAATCAATAGAGATCTCTTGATAGGTTCTACCGTCAAGGTATAATTGAAGTACTTTCTTCTCTAACTCGCTAAGTAGTTCAGATAACTTCAATTCCATATCTCCCATTTTTTCTCTATTAACTAATAATTCTTGCGGGTCACTTGCTTTTGAACCCTCAATAATATCCATTAAAGTACGCTCTGACTCTTCATCATAAATAGGCTTGTCCAAAGAAACGTAAGAATTTAGCGGTATATGTTTTTGCCTTGTAGCAGTTTTAATCGCAGTAATAATTTGACGAGTAATACAAAGCTCTGCAAACGCTTTAAAAGAGGTTAACTTGTCCTCATTATAGTCACGAATGGCTTTATATAAACCAATCATCCCTTCCTGGACAATGTCCTCTTTATCCGCTCCAATAAGAAAATATGTCCGTGCTTTTGCTCGTACAAAATTTCTGTATTTTTGTATTAAATAGTCAAGAGCATGACTATTCCCCTGATGAATTAGAGCTAAAATTCCTTCATCATCAAGCAAGTGTATGCTTTTATTTTCTTCTTCTAATCGCTCGATATTCAAGAAAAAAGCCCTCCCAATCCCACACAGTGCGCTTTAAGGAACATTATACAGTCCGTTTAAACAAGCGTCAATACTCGTTCCGGGTGATTTTTAAAATATATAGAAAAAACAAAAATGATTAAAAATTATTCGACCTTTTTCGTATTCTGTCGACAATATTCCGCAATACCTACTCGGAAAACTCCCCTCTTCTCATTTTTTCGAACTTGTTTAAGATAGATTCATCCAACTCTATTTTCGTTTGAGGTTTGATTTGTTTATGACTTTCAATATTTTCTATAATTTGCCGTTCAACATCTTTTAGTTCAATATATAATTCGCGTGCTGACTTTCTTAATGCACCTTGCGCAAAAATGGTACGTTGCTCTGTATAGTCTGAGGTTGCCACATATACTTGAGTTTTAACGTTCTTTAGTTTTTTCACTAATTTTTCAATACATTCGTCGGCTGTTTCCTTTTCTTTGGTGTAAATTACTTCAACGTTGAATTCCTGTAACTTACTTTCAGTACCTCTAACATAGTAAGCGTCAAATACAACGATGACTCGATATCCCGAATATGACTGATACTCGGCCATCAACTCAATCAAGCGATCCCGTGCTTGACCTATGTCTTTATCCTTTAATTGCTTTAATCCGTCCCATGCCCCAATAATATTATACCCATCTACTACAACGATAACCATTAGTGCTCTCCTATGGGATGCCGTCTTCGATATACTTCATATAGTAATAGACCACAGGCTACAGAGGCATTTAATGAGGAGACCTTTCCTCCCATTGGAAGACTCACTGTCCAGTCACATTTCTTTTTAACTAATCTACTAATCCCTTTTCCTTCGTTCCCTATAACAACCGCAATTGGTAAAGTGCCATCTAACTTTCGGTAATCTTCTGTTGCTTCTGCTTCTGTACCGACAACCCAAACATTCTTTTCTTTTAATTCAACAATTGTATTTGCGATATTTGTCACTCTTACCACGGGAATATGTTCCATTGCACCAGCTGCTGTTTTTGCCACAGTTGCTGTTAGCCCAACAGAACGTCGCTTTGGAATGATAACACCATGAGCCCCAGTAGCATCTGCTGTTCTTAATATAGATCCCAAGTTATGGGGATCTTCTAATTCATCCAATATGATAAAAAAAGGTTCCTCTCCTTTGTTTTTAGCATTTTGAAACAAATCATCTAATGCAGCATATTCGTATGGCGCCACATAAGCTATCACTCCTTGGTGATTACCGGAATTAATTTGATCAAGTTTCGTTTTCGGTACTTTTTGAATAATTGTACCTGCTTCTTTTGCTAATTGTTTTAGCTTCCCTTGTACATTTTGATTTAAATGTTCTGATATCATGACTTTATTAACAGATCTTCCCGTTTTCAAGGCTTCCATAACGGGATTTTTTCCCATAATAATTTCTTGATCCATTTTCCTTATTCACTCCTTCCTTCGATAACTTGCACAGCCCTTTTGAGTAACTCTTCTAAACGTTCCCCGTTTTTAGCTAAGTAATGATAACCAATTAGAGCTTCAAATGCTGTACTATATCGATACGTTTGAATACTAATATTTTTTGGCGTGGAGCCGGATTTTGCATTTCTCCCTCTTGCAACAATCCGCTCCTCTTCCTCTGATAAAATGCCTTGCTCTAACCATTCTAGAATAACTTCCGCTTGTGCCCTTCCCGAAACAAATGAAACAGCACTTTGATGCAATTCATTAGGCTTTATTTGACCTTTATTTAGAAGATACTCTCTAATATATACCTCATATACGGCATCTCCCATATAAGCAAGACTTAAACTTTTCATTTGTTTCACATCTAAATTCATGACTACTTATCCTCTTTTCCACCGTACTCCTTGTGGTGTATCTTCTAATATAATACCTTTACTTTTAAGCATATCCCGTATTTCATCAGCACGACCAAAATCACGATCTTTCCTAGCCTGATTACGTTCTTCTATTAAATTTTCGATATCTTCGTCTAACAGTTGTTGCTCTTGTTGAATATTAATACCTAAAACATTTAAGAGAGTAACAATTGTATCCTGGAACTTTCTTATAACATCTGTTGACGTTTGCTCTAGTTGCAGATAAACATTGGCTTCTTTTGCTAAGTCGAATAAGACTGAGATAGCATTTGCAGTATTAAAGTCATCGTCCATCTCATGCTCGAATTTTTCTCTTAACTCATTAATTCTGCCAATCCATTCCGTATGATGGTCAACTAAGTCCATACTTGTTTCTTTTCGATGTTCTAAATTTTGATAAGCTGTTTTGATTCGATCAAAACTATTATGTGCACTTTGTAATAATTCTTCCGTAAAGTTTATCGGATTTCGGTAATGAACGCTTAACATAAAGAAGCGAAGAACTTGAGGATCATACTTAGCTATTAAATCTCTTGCCAACACAAAATTCCCCAGTGATTTAGACATCTTCTCATTGTTAATATTGATATAACCATTATGGATCCAATAGTTTGCAAAGGTTTTTCCCGTATTTGCCTCTGATTGAGCAATTTCATTTTCGTGATGTGGAAAGGTCAAATCTTGCCCACCAGCATGAATGTCTATCGTATCCCCTAAATATTTCTTTACCATTGCGGAACATTCAATATGCCAACCTGGCCTTCCTTTTCCCCAAGGCGAATCCCATGAGATCTCCCCTTCTTTCGCACTCTTCCATAAAGCAAAGTCTAATGGATCCTCTTTCTTTTCCCCAATCTGAATTCTAGCACCTGAGCGGAGTTCATCAATGGATTGGTGAGAAAGCTTCCCATAACCTTCAAAGGCACGTGGTTTAAAATAAACATCTCCTCCGGCTTCATAAGCATACCCTTTTTCGATCAGTACTGCTATGAAGTCAATAATATCATCCATTGTTTCTGTTACTCTCGGATTGTGGGTTGCCTTTTTTACCCCTAATGCATTTACATCTTCTAAATATGCATTAATAAACCTTTCAGAAATGGCAGGAACCTCTTCACCTAATTCATTGGCTGCTTTAATAATCTTGTCATCTACGTCTGTAAAGTTTAGAACATAATCCACTTTGAAATTTCGATATTCAAAATATCTACGCACCGTATCAAAAACAATCGCCGGTCTAGCATTCCCTATATGAATATAGTTGTATACTGTTGGTCCACAAACATACATGCTAACTTTACCTTCAACTAGTGGTTTAAACTCCTCTTTTTCATGTGTTAATGTATTATAAATTTTGATTGTCATACTGATTGGTTCCCTTCTTTCAATTTGACTATTTCCTCGCGTAAGGATTCTACTTCCTGTTTCAATTCTTTAATCGTATTTGCAACAGGGTCAGGCATATTTTGATGATCTAGGTCTCTTCTCACTCTAACCCCATTTTGAACAACTACTCTTCCTGGCACCCCTACGACTGTACAATTTTCTGGAACATCTCTTACAACTACCGCTCCTCCGCCTACCTTAGAGTTTTCCCCTATTGTAATGGATCCAAGCACTTTTGCTCCTGTAGAAATAAGTGCATTGTCTTTTATAGTCGGATGACGCTTTCCCTTCTCATTTCCAGTTCCCCCTAGTGTAACCCCTTGAAATATAGTTACGTTATCACCAATTTCGCAAGTTTCACCAATAACGACACCCATTCCATGATCGATAAAAAAACGTCTACCTATTTGGGCTCCCGGGTGGATTTCAATTCCTGTAAAAAATCTACTAAGTTGCGATATTACCCTTGCAATAAAGAATAACTTACGTTTATAAAAGGCATGTGCAATGCGATGCGCCCAAATCGCATGTATACCTGAATAAGTTAGAAATACTTCTAAATATGTTCTAGCGGCTGGATCCTGTTCAAAAACAACATCCATATCCTCTTTCATACGCTTAAATATCCCCATTTTACTTTTCTCCACCCCTATCTATTTCTATTAGAAAACTTGACATTTCCTATTAGGTTAGACAAATACCTTAATTGCACTTAGAATGTTTATCTTATCTCTCTACTAAAAAAGACGTCTTTGTGTAATAAATACACAGAGACGCCTTTTTGCGCGGTTCCACTCTGTTTGGAGATTCTCTCCCAACTTGTGCTCCATTAACGGTAGAGTGCCGCTGTCATGTACTATTATTTCCATAACAGACTCCAAGGGGCACTTCAAAAATGTCACTTAAAACCGCTCTCAGCCTAGGCGATTCTCTCTGGATAAGTCAGCCACTTTCTACTTTCCCTTTTCAACGTTCCTTATATAGTTTCAATTCCGCTTTTATATTTCTAATATATTACATCTCTTTACTTTTGTGAATGGTTACGCTCCTAGTTGTTTCAAAACTTTGTCTAGGCGCGATACAATAAGTTCTTTTCCTAATAATTCAATGGCCATTGGTAATTCTGGGCCGTGCATTTGTCCAGTTGTTGCAATACGGATTGGCATAAATAATTTTTTCCCGCGATGACCAGTTTCCTTTTGCGTTGCCTTTATTTGTGCTTTGATGGAATCCTTCGTGAAATCATCTAAGTGAATGATTTTATCTGTAAACACTTGTAAAACTTCTGGAACTTGTTCTTCTTCTAAAACCTTCTTAGATGCTTCATCTAATGTAATTTCTTCTTTGAAAAACATCTCTGTCAATTCTACTATTTCTTGTCCATAACGTAATTGTTCGCGATATAACTCGATAACATTCTCAGCCCACTGTCTTGTCTCAGCATCCATATCCTTAGGAAGTCTTCCAGCTTCAATTAAATATGGCATTGCTAATTCAATGACATCTTCTGTATCTCTTGCTTTAATATATTCATTATTCATCCATTTTAATTTTTGTTGATCAAAGATAGCAGCTGATGTAGATAAACGTTCCGGATCAAAGATTTTAATTAGTGTTTCCTTATCAAAAATTTCTTCTTCACCAACTGGGGACCAACCAAGTAATGAAATGAAGTTAAATAATGCCTCCGGTAAATAACCTAAATTCTTATATTGCTCAATAAATTGAACAATATGGCTATCCCTTTTACTTAGTTTTTTACGATCTTCATTTAGAATCAATGTCATGTGCCCAAATTTAGGAGGTTCCCAACCAAATGTTTCATAAATCATCATTTGTTTAGGTGTATTTGAAATGTGTTCTTCTCCTCTTAATACATGAGAAATTCCCATTAAGTGATCATCAATTGCTACTGCAAAATTATAAGTTGGAATACCATTTTTCTTTACAATAACCCAATCGCCAAAGTCACTAGATTCAAAAGTAATATCCCCGCGAACTATATCATTAAACGTATAGGTTTTATCATCTGGAACACGAAAACGAATACTTGGTTTGCGCCCTTCCGCTTCAAAAGCTAAACATTGATCTTCCGTTAAATTACGATGCGCACCAGAATACTTAGGCACTTGTCCATTGGCTTTTTGTTCTTCACGTTCGGCTTCAAGTTCCTCTTCCGTCATATAACATTTATATGCCAAACCTTTTTCTAACAACTCATCAACGTATTTTTGGTAAATATCAAGGCGCTCTGTTTGCCGATATGGTCCATATTCTCCGCCAATATCAGCACCTTCATCCCATTCAATTCCTAGCCATTTTAGGAATTTAAACTGACTTTCTTCTCCACCTTCTACATTTCGTTTATCATCTGTATCTTCTGTGCGAATAATAAACTTTCCATCAAAATGTCTTGCATATAAATAGTTAAAAAGCGCTGTTCTAGCATTACCAATATGTAAATGCCCAGTTGGACTTGGAGCATACCTTACACGAACATCGTTTGTCATTTTCGCTTTCTCCTTTCAAGTTAAAGTAAAATTATATATTTAAAGAAGACTTCCATCAGCGGGGTTTTCCATCATCCCCCACTGACGGTTAGTCGCACTTATCGGACCTTTACGGGCAGTTGATCTCACACCTACCTTCTTTGTTTCCCTAGAAACGGTGAGAGTTTTATTGCCCGTTTAGGCAGGATAAATAATTATGTATACCAAAAAGGAAAGTGATAACGAATACTGTTATCACTTCTACTCTCTCCTTATAAGTTATACCGCTTTTATAATGCTTTTTCAAGTAATTTTGGTTTTGCAAAAATCATTCTACCTGCAGAGGTTTGTAAAACACTCGTAATTAATACCTCAATTGTCTTCCCTATATAATCCTTACCTTCTTCTACAACTATCATTGTTCCATCATCGAGATAAGCTACACCTTGGTTTTGTTCTTTACCATCTTTTATTACCTGTACCACAAGCTCTTCTCCTGGTAAAACAACTGGTTTCACTGCATTTGCCAAATCATTAATATTAAGAACACGAACACCTTGTAAATCACAAACCTTATTTAAATTGAAATCATTTGTAACAATAATTCCGTCAATCACTTTTGCAAGTTTAATTAGTTTACTATCTACCTCATGAATTTCTTCAAAATCACCTTCGTAAATTTCCACTTTAACTGGTAATTCCTTTTGAATTCTATTTAACACATCTAATCCCCTACGACCACGATTTCGTTTCAATGCATCTGAGGAATCAGCTATATGTTGAAGTTCACCTAGTACAAATTGCGGAATAACAATGGTTCCTTCTAAAAAATTGGTTTGACAAATGTCCGCAATTCTACCATCGATAATAACGCTTGTATCTAGTATTTTTACTTTTGGCTCGGTTATTTCCGTTTCGTCAGAGTCCGACATTCTACGTTTTTCCTTTTTTGATGTTCTTAACAGATTGATAAATTCGTCCCTTCGTTTAAAACCAACCTGAAACCCGAAATAACCAAGTAAAATCATAATGAAGAGTGGTAGTACTTGAGATATAACATCTATATTTATATCTTGCAAGGGTATGTTAATAAAGTAAGCAATAACTAACCCAAGGATTAAACCAATACTACCAAAGAATAAATCAACAGCTGGAATTTTAATAAGAGATTCTTCAATCCATTTTAAGAAATTAACAATAAATCCGGCCACCCAATAGGAAATGAGAAAGAATATAATTGCGCCTACGACCATACCAAGATATGGGGATGTCAACCAACTTATATCAGTTAATTTTAATAAATGAATAATAGCTGGAATGTATAAGAATCCAATTGTTCCACCAAGTATTACAAAAAATAGATTAACAATAATCTTTAACAACCCATTCACCTCCTAATTCTATTATTACCGTTCATACAATAAATAATCCTAGTAATTATTAAAAAAACTCGAATTCGCCTATCCTTTTGAGAAATAATTCAAATGAATTACTCTACAGAACATACTTCCTGCATAAGTGCGTGTTCAAAAAGGACCGAGTCGGCTAAGAACGCAACGTCCTGTGCGTCGGAATTTCGAGGCGGTGAAGCTCCCGGTACCGGAATGTATGCAGTTCATACATAAGGGACGGATAAACGAGCATTTTCAAGAAATTCGAAGTGTCATTTTTACCGGACTTTTTGAACAACATCTATTATATATAAAAGAAAAATAATACCAATTAAATCATAGCATAGCTATGATGAACATTCCATTTGGATAAATGCTAAGAAACATCCTTTTTTTGTACAGCGATACAATACTATCGTTCTATCCCTAAATCCAATGCCTCTTGAACTGATTGAACTCCAATTACTTGGATGTCCCTAGGTGGTGTCCACCCATCTAAATTATTTTTAGGACAAATAACTCGTTTAAAACCGAGTTTGGCAGCCTCTTGCACTCGCTGTTCAATTCGAGAGACCCTTCTAATTTCTCCGGTTAGTCCAACCTCACCTATAAAAATATCATCTGGTCTAGTAGGATTATCCCGAAAGCTAGATGCAATACTGACAGCAATCGCTAAATCAATCGCTGGCTCATCTAATTTTACTCCACCAGCAACTTTTATATATGCATCCTGGTTTTGTAGCATTAATCCTACACGTTTTTCCAAAACCGCCATTAATAACGATACACGATTATGATCTACACCGGTTGCCATTCTCCTTGGGTTTCCAAAACTAGATGGGGATATTAACGCTTGGATTTCCACTAAAACCGGTCGTGTCCCCTCCATAGACGCAACAACCGTGGATCCAGACGTGCCATGAGAACGTTCCTCTAAAAATATTTCTGAAGGATTCATAACCTCTCTAAGTCCCTCTTCCTTCATTTCGAAAATCCCCATTTCATTGGTAGAACCAAAGCGATTCTTTACCCCACGTAAAATTCGATAGGTATGATGCCTTTCACCTTCAAAATAAAGAACCGTATCTACCATATGTTCTAGCATTCTCGGTCCTGCAATTGCTCCCTCTTTTGTAACATGACCTACAATAAAGATAGGAATGTTATTTATCTTTGCCAAGCGCATTAATTCTCCTGTACATTCTCGCACTTGGGAGACACTTCCTGGGGCACTAGTTACCTCTTCTTTAAATATCGTCTGAATGGAGTCAATCACTACAAAAGAAGGCTTAATTTGTTCCACATGTCTTGAAATATCAAATAAATTTGTTTCGGAGAGCACATATAGTTCTTCTGATTTAATCCCTAAACGATCCGCTCTTAATTTCGTTTGACGGGTTGATTCTTCTCCTGAAATATAAAGCACAGGTAAATGCTTATCTGCTAATTGTGCTGAAATCTGCAATAATAGTGTAGATTTACCAATTCCGGGGTCACCACCAATTAATACAAGGGATCCCATTACAATCCCTCCACCGAGAACACGATTAAACTCTTTCATAGTCGTCGTAATTCTTGGCTCTTCTTGGGATTCAATAGATGTAATCCGTTCAGGTTGGGCTACCGCACTTCTGGCTACATTAAATATATGTCTCCCTTTACCTGATGATGCTTCCATTTCCTCCACTAAAGTGTTCCAATTATGGCATCCTGGGCATTTTCCCATCCACTTTGCAGACTCATATCCACATTCCTGACACACAAACTTTGTCTTACGCTTCGCCAAGCTTCTCGTTCCCTTCTCCCTTTTAATTGTAACTTACTTTTTTAATGTATAGGTTACATCCTCCTTTCAATTAAAAGCAAATGAACCACAACTTTGCCACAATTTTTTAGTACAAAAATCTTTCTTGTCTTGGGCTTTGATTTCTCGCTCTACCATACTGAATTGCATAAGTGTTGCTAAGGTAGAGGCCAAGTTGTCTAAGATGATGGAAAAGCTAGAAGAACATTATTCTTCTAGCTTTTCATGAAAACTTATGAAAGGAGAATAAAATCGCCTTTATTACTTAAACCGATTTTCACTTTCTGTCCTTTTTCTATCGTTCCTTTTAGCATTTCTTCAGATAATAGATCCTCGATATTCTTTTGAATGGATCTACGTAATGGACGTGCCCCATATTCAGGATCAAATCCCTCGCTAGCAATCTTTTCAATTGCCTTATCAGTAAGGGAGAGGTCTATTTCTTGTTCATATAATCGGTCATGTAACTGTTTAACCATAAGCGTAACAATATCTTTCATATGCTTTCTTTCCAAGGAATGGAAGACAATTGTCTCGTCAATACGGTTTAAAAACTCTGGACGGAATGCTTTCTTTAGTTCGTTCATTACTTTAGATTTCATATCTTTATATTCTTGGTTGTCATCTTCCATTGCAAAACCAACATATTTATTTCGTCTCAATTCGCTTGCACCAACATTAGACGTCATAATAATAATTGTATTTCGGAAATCAACTAGACGGCCTTTCGAATCTGTTAAACGACCATCTTCTAATACTTGCAGTAAAATGTTAAACACTTCTGGATGTGCCTTCTCAATTTCATCAAGTAAAACTACAGAATATGGTTTACGACGTACTTTCTCAGTTAATTGTCCACCCTCTTCATAACCTACGTATCCAGGAGGTGAACCAACTAAACGTGCTGTCGCATGTCGTTCCATATATTCGGACATATCGATTCGAATCATAGCATCTTCATCAGCAAACATCACTTCAGCCAAAGCTCTAGCCAATTCTGTTTTACCAACTCCTGTTGGACCTAAGAAGATAAATGACCCGATAGGACGTTTTGGATCTTTTAACCCCGCACGTGCTCTACGAATGGCTTTAGAAATAGCTACAACTGCTTCTTCTTGACCGATTACACGTTTATGCAAAGTTTCTTCCATATTTAGTAGTCGATCACTTTCATCCTTAGTTAATTTAGAAACAGGAACCCCAGTCCAGCTTGAAACAACGCTAGCAATATCGTCTATTGTAACTTTAGAATCCATTTGTCCTTGTTTTTCTTTCCATTCTTTCTTCGTCTGTTCTAATTCCTCACGATAACGCTGTTCAGAGTCCCGTAAGGATGCTGCTTTTTCAAACTCTTGACTCTGAACTGCTGCATCTTTTTCTTTCCGAACCTCTTCTAATTTATGCTCCAATTCCTTTAAATTTGGTGGAATGGTATATGAGCGTAGGCGGACTTTAGAGCCAGCTTCATCTATTAAATCAATTGCTTTATCAGGAAGAAAACGATCTGTAATATAACGATCCGATAGGGTAGCAGCCGCTTCAATTGCATCGTCTGTAATCGTCACTCGATGGTGTGCCTCATAACGATCGCGTAATCCACCTAAAATCTGAATGGTTTCCTCCACAGACGGCTGATCTACTTGAATTGGTTGGAATCTACGTTCTAACGCTGCATCTTTTTCAATATATTTACGGTATTCGTCTAATGTTGTAGCTCCGATACATTGTAACTCTCCACGAGCAAGGGATGGTTTAAGTATGTTGGACGCATCAATTGCTCCCTCTGCTCCACCGGCTCCAATTAGTGTATGTAATTCATCGATGAATAAAATAATATTACCAGCCTGACGGATTTCTTCCATTACTTTTTTCAAGCGGTCCTCAAATTCACCACGATATTTGGTCCCCGCGACAACAGTACCCATGTCTAAAGTCATAACGCGTTTATCACTTAATGTTTCTGGAACCTCGTTATCTATTATTTGTTGTGCCAATCCTTCAGCAACAGCCGTTTTCCCTACACCAGGTTCACCGATTAGCACAGGGTTATTTTTTGTTCTTCTACTTAATACCTGAATAACACGTTCAATTTCTTTTGCTCGACCAATAACTGGATCAATTTTTCCGTCTCGAGCACTTTGGGTTAAATCTCGCGCTAAAGAATCTAATGTTGGTGTATTAGCACTTGATTGCTGGCCCCCTCTACCTTGTCGGCCGGCTTGTGATTCATTGCTACCTAATAATTGTAGGACTTGTTGTCTTGCTTTATTTAAACTAACTCCAAGGTTATTTAAAACTCTTGCAGCAACACCTTCACCTTCACGAATAAGGCCTAATAGGATATGTTCAGTTCCAACGTAGGAATGACCTAACTTCCTAGCCTCATCTTGTGAAAGCTCTACAACCTTTTTTGCGCGAGGTGTATAATGGATGGATTGCATAGGTTGTTTACCAACACCTATTAACTTTTCCACTTCCTCTTGAATTTGGCTAATCTCTAGGCCTAATGATTGTAAAGCTTTTGCAGCAATTCCATCTCCTTCACGTACAAGTCCTAAAAGGATATGCTCAGTTCCTATATTATTATGACCAAGGCGAACTGCTTCTTCCTGGCTTAACGCTAGTACTTTTTGTGCTCTCTCAGTAAATCTTCCAAACATCATAATAGCTTCCCTCCTAATTCTCTAACTGTAATCTTTCACGGATGAGTGACGCCCTAAGTACATCACGTTCTCGGGATGTTAATGTTTTCTTTGCATAGTGTTGAAGAAATCCTGGTTGTATAAGTACCATCAACTCATTAAGTATATTTCTAGAGGTATCTTTAATGATACCTAAATCTATTCCTAATCGCACGTTTGATATGCAATTAGATGCCTCTTTTGATTCGATTATTCTACTATAGGCTAGCACACCATAAGAACGAAAGATGCGGTCTTCTAATGCGGTAGGCGACTCCCTCATAATTAAATCTCTTGCATTTCGTTCATGATCTATTAGCTGATTTACTACACTTTCCAGATCGCCTACAATATCTTGCTCCGATTTTCCTAATGTGATTTGATTAGAAATTTGGAAAATATTCCCTAGCGCTTCACTGCCCTCACCATAAATTCCTCGAACAACTAGCCCCAACTGGTTAATAGCTGGCATCATTCGATTTATTTGTCCTGTGAGAGCAAGTGCTGGTAAATGCATCATAACAGAAGCACGCATCCCTGTACCAACGTTGGTTGGACAGGTTGTTAAATACCCTTTATTTTCATCAAAAGCATAATTTACCTTTTCTTCTAACCAATCATCTATTTCAAATGCTTTATCTAAAGCATGACGTAACTGTAAACCAGGAAAATAAAGCTGGATACGAAGATGATCCTCTTCATTTACCATAATAGATACTTGTTCATTTTCAGAGATTATTACTGCCGATTCATTCGTATGTTTAGCAAGATTAGGGCTTATTAAGTGCTTTTCTACTAAAACTCGCTTTTCAATAGCAGTTAATTCTCTAATAGGGATAAATTCAAAATTATGATAACTATTAAATGACTTGTTTGCATATTCTTTTTCAATAAGTTTCCTTACTTCTGCCAGTTTCTCCTCTTCAGCAATAATAGGATAAGGTATACTTGCTATATTTCTTGCTAGGCGAATGCGGCTACTCATTACAATATCACTACTCGGCCCTTCTTCACGCATCCAAGGGCTAATAGCATCATTCATAAAATGTTCGAGTGTCATGCATTATCACCTGCTTCTTTATCTCTTATATTAGCTTCAAGCTCCTTTATTTGATCCCTTACTTTAGCTGCCTCTTCAAATGCTTCATTTTCTATCAATTGCTGTAATTGACTCTTGTAATGGTTCAACTGACGTTTCATTTGTATATCATTACCTGCACGTTTAGGTATTTTTCCATAATGTTTTGTATTACCAGCATGAACACGTCTTAATATTGGATCTAATTTATCCGAAAATGTTTCATAACAAGTAGCACATCCAAACTTGCCAACTTGCTTAAATTGAGCAAATGTCATTTTACATTGTGGGCATTGCAGATCTTTCACTTTCTGCAAAGTTGGATTATCTATTTTCGACGTATCAAAATTAAAAAGACCTGATAATAAATTATGAAGAGAATAAGCTTCTTCCTCTGGATACGTCACATAACCTTTTTCTTTTGCACATACATTACATACACTTATTTCCGTCTTTTTACCATTAATAACTTGTGTAAAATGCAGTGTCGCTGGACGTTTATGACATTCTTGGCATTCCACTGTTTCTTCCCCCTTTACAACTACTGGTATTAGAAAACTTGGCATCCGCCAAGCCTTTCGGTGGATGGCTTAGTTGCACTTATGCAGACGGGAAAGATTTTATACTTTCCTACCTGCCAAGGTAATTCCCTTTGTATAGTAAATTTAAACTAAAAATACTTTAGTTGTGATAACATAGCGGTTAAGATTCTGGAACGTATTTCATCTCTTAACGGAAGGTTAAATGCTAAAGTGGTACGTTCCATGGCACTTAGCATAATTTTCGCCTCTCGTTCCGTTATAATTTCCTCTTCTAAGAGTCGATCTAGTATGTCAGTAGCCGATCGTTGGGATATAGTTGGATTAGCCATTTCAATAATCTCATCAATTAATGTAGATTTATCCTTATGCCTCACTCGCATAATACGAATGTATCCTCCACCACCACGTTTACTCTCTACAATGTAACCTTTTTCTAACGTAAAACGAGTATTAATAACATAATTAATTTGTGATGGAACACACTGGAAGCGATTGGCGACTTCACTTCTCTTTATTTCAATTGCATTTTGGCCTTTCATTTGAAAAACAGTTTTTAAATATTGCTCAATGATATCTGAGATATTACTCATCAGATCCATCCCCTCTTGCACGTTGTTAATGTCAGTATTTTCAATGCATTTGACTTTGACTATCTTTGACTATACTCTTATTATACGCCAACATTTTTGAGATGCAAATACCTTTTATATATTTTAGACAAAATTATTGAAAACAAAACCTTACACCTAATTATACGTGTAAGATTTTTAGAATCAAAAGCGGAAACTCCCTTACAGCACGTGTTCAAAAGGAAGGATAAGAGTCGGCTAAGAACTAACGTACTATTGAAACGCTACCCAACACAGGGGTATGTCGACGACGTTACCGCAAAGATTGTTTTAGTCGGCCCTCCTTTAATTCGGTTCTAGTGCGTCGGGAGTCGAGACAGCGAATTCCCCGGTACAGTTAATACGTGAGGAATGGAAAAGCGAGCTAAGGGAGGACACACTAAAGCTGGACGTGACTTTTCTTAAAAAAATATAATAAGCTAAATTAAAGCTTAATTATGATATGTTTCGTACCCCTGTTAATCTTGATAATTCATCATAAAGTTTTATTTTATCGATTCTTTTGTTCCTTTCAACTTTAATTTGAACATTTCTCATTCTTTTCTCAATATTAGTAATTTCAATAGAAAGAATTTTTACATCAAATTGTTCAAATAAATTTACTAATAAACTCAGATTCGTATTATGGTCAATAGTAATATTTACGGAAGAGAAGGAACGCCTGCTTTGAAATAACTTTTCAAAGTTATTCAGGAATACTAAGCTAATTAATATAATTAATGTAGCTAATATAGCCGCACCATACATACCTAATCCAACAACTAATCCTAAACCTGCCACTGTCCAAATAGACGCTGCCGTAGTTAAACCTCTTATTGTTCCACCGTAAACGATAATCGTACCTGCCCCTAAAAATCCGATACCACTAATTACATATGAAGGTATTCGTGCAGGGTCGAAACGTATATTACCATAAGTATCAATTAATGATGAAAAACCATAGAGCGACATTAACATCATTAAACAAGAACCAACACCTACTAAAATATGTGTACGGAAGCCAGCAGAATGATTATTCATTTCTCTTTCAAAGCCAATAAGTCCTGATAGAAGAAGTGCAATTAGTAAGCGAATTGCTATAACATAAAAGTCCTCTCCTAATATTTGATTTACGTAAACTATAGGAAATCCCCCTATCTAAAAGATATAATAACAAAACAACTCTAAAGATAGAGTGGTATTAAAATTTATGTGTCAATCCTTAATTTTATGCTGTCTTATTATAATTAGGTTCCCTGTTATCGACTTAGTATAAAGAAGACTTCCATCAGTGGAGGTTTTCCTTCATCCCCACTAATGGTTAGTCGCACTTATCAGACCTTTACACGCAGTTGATCTCCCACCTGCCTTCTTTGTTCCCAGAAATTTGAGGAGGAAGGCTTACTACCCGTTTAAATGGGATAAATTCCTTTCCTGTTACCAGAGCGTTAATACAATACTAAATATTTTTTAATACTGTGGTGAAACCCTTTTTATGTATCGCTGGGCGCTGGAGCCGGACGTGGCCTATTCTGAATAATTATCCACATGCAGCAAATTTTATAATTTCCCACTAGCGTTGCATAAAAAATAATTATAGAAGTCAACCATTTAATTTGTGTCTTTGATTTGAATGTTGAAATTTTCT